>JALTGP010000001.1 GCA_027076905.1 Campylobacteraceae bacterium
ATCAAAAAGAGATGCGAGAGAAAACCGAAAAGTTACTTTTAGATATTGAAAGTACAGTTACAGCTAAAAGCCTAGATTATAGTACTCACAACTACCAAGTTGCTTATTTTAAACCTCCACCTCAAACACTAAAAGGGGTCATTGCAAAAGTTTGGGTAGACAACACACAGGGAATGGTTCCTATAGGATTTGACTATACCCTCTGTTCACGATGGAGAGATGAGTACAGAGTAACACAAGAAGAGTGGGATACCAATCGTTGGCATCCATATCCATAAGGAGTAAAATATGTTTGCATCAAGAGCATTAAAGAAACGAGTTTCAGCTAAAACATTGGCTACCAATAAAAAAAGCATAAAAAGGCTCTATAAAATCATAGATGAACTGTTAGAAGAGACAAGAGAAGCCTTTAGACGAAAAGGTTACCCTCGTGCAGGAGCATTTGACCGTTTAGCAATAGCTGTTTTTACCCAAAAGAACAAAGAGCAACTTAACCTTACTTTTTATCTTCCTGCTCCAAGAGTGGTTTACCAAAGAAAAATCACCATAGAGGGAACTCTAAAAAGTTTGGTCTCATCACAAGAGGAGTTTGCTTTTAATGCTTTGGTATTAGTTGGCTACCACACCTCAGCAGGAATATCCAAATATGGAGAAGAGTTAAACAGCCAATTTGCACAACTTGAACAGGGAATTTTTTTACAAGCTTTGCATAGTGAACTCTCTTATAAAAATGTTCCTAATCATCTTCAAGGTGGGTTACGATTAGAAAACTTAGCTGTTCAGTTACCTTGGGATATTGAGGGGATTTCAGGGTTGGTGGTTTGAATTTGGTATAAAAAATAGTAAAGCGAAAATAATATTCGTCTAAGTCTCTTATACTTTTTTTAATAAACATTTAAAGGAACCTTTTTTATGAATAACTCTATGCAAACTCCACTCTTTTTTTTTAAAATATCAACAAAAGTAGCACTATTGAAATACCTTCTTTTTATCTTTAGAAATTTATTGTTTTATACTATTTTGATAAGATTTATTGCATATGATGCATTTATACCAATGATTTATGTAAGCTCTTTTTTAATCTCTGTTTTTATCATTTTTTTAAATAGAAAACAGATATTAAAACTCTATAATTTCGCAAGAGAAAAAGAGTTCTTTATGCTTTCCATTAATGAAAATGAACTTATTTGGTATGACCCAACCTATCAACAATCTTCTAAAATACCCTTATCTGAGATTCAAAATTTTTATACAGATGATGATACACTTATTATTACAGCAAGTGAAAAACAATTTACTATATACATTCCTATAGGTTCGGATATAACCAATCTTCAAAAAACGTTAAAAAAACTAAATGTTTCATCTATTTTTTCTTATACAAAAGATAGTAAATATACTATTACTAAAGCATTAATCTCTAAAACAAATTTTTATTTTAAAGAATCAGTAATACCTATGGGTTTCAGTTTACTATGGGACATATTTATTCTTTTATTTTTCATTATTTTATGGGGTTCTTTTTTTATTAATTCATTTACTACTTGGTCAGTTTGGATAATGTTCTCAATATTTTTATTATTTCCTATGTTCCTTAGCCTTGTTAATAAATCAATATATCTCTTTAAATTACTATACGGTGGTGGTGTATGGGAAGTAATAATTCTTAACTCAAAACTGATTTGGAATACTCCCAATCAAATAAAAGAAAGTTTTGTAGTTAATCTTTCTGATATTTCCTTCATAATCTGTGAGAGTATCATTGATAATAAAAATTCTATGGTAAGTCATTACGTATATTCTATAAAAACAATTACAGGTCAAGAGATTGTTTTAGACAATAATTTGGATATTGACTTCGAACATTTAGTTTCCTTGTTAGGAGTACCTATTAAATATATTACAGAAGATTATTGATTTTACAGTAGAGTAGTTAAAACTCCACTTTTGTGAAATCATAAAACAAGAAACTATATGTTAGTATTTTAGAATAAAAAAGAATGGATAACAACATGAAAAGAACTATATGTCAATTATTAAGTATATTTTTCTTAATAGGTAGCTGTGGAGGTTGTAGTGATGGTAATAGTACTAAGAATGTAAATACTTCAACGACTTCCACATTAGGCAAAACAGGACAAGTTATAAGCTATACCAATTTTGATGATGGATATTATAAAAAAGGTGTTGAAAAAGTATATGTTAGAGATGACAAAAATGAAGTAATTACAGATAATTTAACTACTTTAATGTGGCAAGATGATGTAGAGCCTACTACCTTAGGAGTTTATTGGTATGAAGCACGAAAATATTGTGCTAACTTGACCTTAGCCTCCCATAGTGACTGGAGATTACCCACAAGAAAAGAGCTTCATGGTATTGTTGACTATGGTAAGTATAATCCATCTATTAGTAATACTTTTAAAAACTTTAAGACCTATAATAATTGGACATCAACAGAATTAGCTACAGATAGGAGTCAAGTATGGGTTGTTTCTTTTATTAGTGGAGACGAATCATTTACAGATAAAGATGGGGTTGGTAATGTTCGATGTGTTAGAGATAACAAATAATAAATTAATAAAGGTAAAATAACAGATGATAAAAATATTTTCTTTAATACTTGGGCTAACTTGCTTAGGGTTAGCAGACTTTACACGCTCAAATGGAGTAGTTACTGATTCAACTACACAATTACAATGGCAAGATGACTATAGTGACAACAAGAATGTTATCAAATCTTCTAGGTGGTTCAATGCTCTAAAATATTGTGAAAATTTAACATTAAATGACAATAGTGATTGGAGACTACCTAATATTCGTGAACTTACATCATTGATAGATGATAGTAAATATGCACCAGCAATAAATAAAGTTTTTCAAAATATTTATGCTCAAGGGTATATTAGCTCTACAACTACTTTTTCCAGTAGTTACAATATTTGGTTTATTGGTTTTAACAAGGGGCTTCAATATACCAATAGTAAGGCGTATGATAGTGGGTATATTCGATGTGTTCGATGATGGTTAGATGTTACATGATATTCCCATTAAGTATCCAATCCTAATCTAAGTTAAAAAACCATACTCTAAGCTAACCAAAGAGAAAAAAGCCAAAGCTTCAGTAAGACTATAGCGATTTTTAGTAATTTGACGAGCGATATTTTGAACATGATTCAGATGTAAAATATTAATGACAATGCTACGTAAAACTGATAAAGAAAATGCACCTTTATTGACTTTACATTTATCTTCATACAAGGCACAATCTTTATAAAAGTGCATAGTTTCTACAGTCCATTATTGTAAAACTTTTTTGAGAAAATATTTGGCAGAACCCGTGTCATTTGAAATGAAATAATGACTTTTCCATTCTCCACCATTAACTGATTTATCAATTCTAATAACCATATGAATGGTTATACCATCCCAGGGAAAAGGAAAACTATTATAGACAAAGACTTCTCTTTCTATACTGTCTCCTGATTCCATAGTTCCCACGCTCTGTGTGGGAATTCATACTTAATTTAAAATCTTTTTACTATGCATACTCTCGTATATATTCCCATCGAGACGATGGGAGCAAGAGAAAAAGGGTATAATATGCTTAATATTAAAAAGGACAGAGACGAATGAAAAAGATAATATATGGTATTAGCAATTTCAAAATGGCAAAAGAGGACAACTATCTCTATATTGATAAAACCAAACATATTGAAAAATTAGAGACTATTAATGAAAAATATCTTATCTTTTTACGCCCAAGACGCTTTGGAAAATCCCTTTTTCTCTCTACTCTACAATACTACTATGACGAAAATTCAGCTCATGAGTTTGATGCTATTTTTCATGATACCTATATCGGAAAAAATCCAACGCCTCTAAAAAGTAGCTATAGAATTCTATTTTTTGAGTTTTCAGGAATAGAGGTAGAGCAGAAAAATATAGAAGATATAAAAAGTAGCTTTAGAGTCAATGTCAAAGTAAGTTTACAACGATATTTAGATAACTATGGTTATAACTCATCAAGTATAAAACAATTAGCCAAGATTGATAATCCTGCTGATATGGTTAAAGAGTTTTTAGAAATTATCAAAGATGATAAAGTTTACCTTCTTATAGACGAATATGACCAATTCGCCAACGCAATATTGGCTTATAGTATGCAAGATTTTCTAAAAATAGTAAGCAAAGGTGGGTTTGTAAGAAGTTTTTACGAAGTAATAAAAGGAGCAACACAAACAGGAACAGTTCAAAAAATGTTCATCACAGGAGTTACACCCATCACGCTTGATAGTTTGAGCAGTGGATTTAATATTGTGTTAAATATATCACACCATAAACAGTTTAATGATATGGCAGGTTTTACGCAAAAAGAGGCTGAGTACTCTTTAGGTGAAACTATATTTAAAAGATGTGATATTGATAAAAAAGAGGAGTTTTTAAAAAAAGTCAAAACTTGGTATGATGGTTATCTGTTTAATGTAAAAGCCAATGAGAGAATCTATAACTCTACACTGTTAAACTACTTTATCTCTAACTATGATTATGATGACTGTACCATGCCTACTAAAATGCTAGATGTCAATGTAGCAAGTGACTACCGAGCGATTATGAAACTTTTTAATATTGGGGATAGTGAACAAAACTATAAGATATTAGAGGATTTGATAGAAGGTAACTCTTTAACAGGTGTTATAAAAGATAGATATGATTTAAATAGAGATTTTACATCTGATGATTTTATAACGCTAATTTATTCAATGGGATTTATCACCATAAAAGAGGAGATTTTTGGGGGAGTTTATCGCTTTGAGATACCAAATTATGTGATAAAAATGCTCTATTTCAACTACTTTGCTAAAGAGTTAGAAAAACGAAACTCTCTAACAATATCTTCTAATATCAATAATATTCTACTTGATTTGGCAATAGGAGATACCAAACCGTTAGAAGCACAACTAAACGAAGTAATAAAAGTTCTCTCCAACCGTGACCACATGGGGTTTGATGAGAAGTATTTTCAGATTATTGCTCTTTCACTCTTTAGTTTTGCAGAGTTCTATTTTATAGAGTCACAACCTGAAAAAAACAAAAAATATCCCGATATTCTACTCATCGGTAGAGACCCAAGAGTCCCAAATAACTATCTGTTTGAGCTAAAATGGGTTAAGGGGAAAGATAGTTATGAGAGCATCAAAAAAGAGGGGATAAAACAGGTTGAGGGCTATTTGAAGCTTGATAAAATTAAAAATATTCCTAAGCTTAGAAGTTTTTTGCTTATTGGGTCTAAAGATGGGGTGGAGTTTTTGGAGGTTTAGGAATACATTCAAAAACATTAATTCCTTAATTCTCTTATTCAAGGCTAGTCCTTCGTATATCTAAGTACAAATCTAAGGCAAACTCATTTCATTAAAACATGTCATTTATTATGGTCAGGTACTTAGGAATCTTCAAAGAACAAATTTACCCATTTTACTTGTCTTTTTATTCCTAGTTGAATTCTATCACTCCCGAAGCCCCAACAAAACCCTCTGGCACTCTTCAAGCTCAAAAGTAATCGTCTTTCCCTCTTTTGAAAGCATGGCTATATTGCCACTATCACTGCCTTTTAGAGAGACTTCTACCC
>JALTGP010000002.1 GCA_027076905.1 Campylobacteraceae bacterium
TTATTCCCGCATCAAGACCAACTCCTATTGTGACACCCACGCCTACACCAACAGTTGTGGTAAATACTAGACCTGTAGCAAACAGTGTTGAGAGTTCAATGGTTACTAACCCTGGTGGAGATATAAAAGTCTCTGTAGTTGATTTAAATGTGACTAATATTGAAGATGGAACTCCTATAACCGTTACTATCACTACGCTACCAACAGGTGGAATACTCTACTATATGGGTGAAGAGGTGACTATAATGCAAGAGATTAAAAATTTTGTAAATTCACAGTTTGAAGTAGACCCAGATAATGGAAATCAGACAATTGTATTTAACTATACAACCACTGATAGTGAGGGCTTAGTCTCTGAACCTGCTAGAGTTCGTATGCCATTTTCAGCAGTTGATGCTGATGAGAACTTTAATATTGGTGATGATAGAGTTTTGGCAAATACCCAAGGTTCACAGACCACTATTGATGTATTGGGCAATGATGAGATAGGTGCAGAAAGTACTATTCTTCTACTTAATAATAGCAATGGCACCCCATTATGGTCAGATGGTAAAGCGGTTGGTGGTGCAATGGTAAGTACTACGGATAGTCTTATGATACTAGGTGAGGGTACATGGGATGTCCATGATGGTAAGATTGTATTTACTGCCGAAGATGGCTTTACAGATACACCAACCCCTATCTACTACATGGTAAAAGATAAGCATGGTAATAGTAGTAACGTGGCACAGGTCAGCATTGTTTCTCCTTGTGTTTGTGAGACTTATGAATCAGATGCTGTACCTGCTTTAGGTAAAGTATGGATTATTTTTATAATGCTGTTCACTTCTATGTTAGCAGGAGTTTTTTTTAGAGAGGAGAAAAAAGTTATTTTATAAGCTTTTTAATATATATTAAACTACTATGAATTTTAAGCTCATAGTAGTTTATTGAAATTTATTCTTTATTCCTTAACTCTTCATTCTATGCACCAAACTAAAATATTTATCCACTGCATAATAGAGTTGCATCATAATTCCTAGTATCAAAAAGATAAGAAAGGTAATAATAAATTTATTAACAAAGGTTAGGTGTTGCCCAATATTATAGATATAGGTCTCTGTTATTACTACTGCTCCAAACAGTAATGCCCATCGGTCTATTTTTATAGAGTTTCTTAGTGTTGGTTTTATCTCCTCTTTAGATAATAAGCTCATTTTACTTATACTAATTTGGGTTAATCTATTTACCAAAATATCATACTCAGAATATATGTCATAGGAGTCTACTCTTAGGAGTTTAATATAGGGGGAAAACTGTTTATGTGTTTTAATAAAATATTCACCCGAGAGTTCATTTAGTATTTCGATATTAAAGATATCATGCCTAACGCCAACGGCAAATTTATTAAGCATACTCAACATCTCTGAGATATCATGCCTCAAACTCTTATTTTGCCTAATGATATAGATATGATCTTGAGTCAGTTTTTTAAACCCATCATCAATATCAAGCTCTTTTCTGATTCGAGAGGTGATAATGCGTAAATCTTTTCGTATTGAGGTATACGCATTTAGTGTCATCTCATTTTTGGTACGAAGATGTTCTTTCTCACTCTCAATTCGGGTAAGATAAAGTTGATGTAAAACCAATATAAGACCAATTATGGCAATTGGTATACTAACCACATCGGATATATTTGCTAAAGTATCTAAGTCCATGTACTCCCTTAAAAGGTTATTTTGGGAAATATACAGTAAAGTATGAGATAGAATACTTAAATTAATATAAACTGTAAAAAAAATAGTTAAGTTGTAATTAATAGTAGTTCTATTTTCTCTTTAAAATTAACTCAAGGTATAGTGAAAAATCATTTCCCATACTCTTTAGCAATAGTAGCAATATCATCATCTGAGAGTTTTTTTGCAAATCCTTTCATGATTCCTTTCATTGCTCCACCGTATGAGCCATCTTTGTATCCATTTAGTGCTTTGACGATATCTGCTTTTTTCATTGAGGTGATAACCTTGGAGACAGACATCGCTTTTTTCTCTAGTTTGTCTCCATGACAACCTGTACAAGATTTAATATTAAATTTCGCAGAGGCAGAGAGGGTTAGTAGTCCAATAGTTGTAATTATAATTATGCTTTGTTTTATCATTATGCTTCTCCATTTTTTATATACATAAGTATACTTAATGAAAATTACTTATTGATTAAAAATAAACAAATATAAATACTATTTGAATTATTTCACTATTTTTATGATTTTTAATTTCTTTATAATCTATTTTATTTATACTGATTTAAAATTACTAGAACAAGGATTTCAAGATGAACAAAAGTAAAAATCAAAAAATTATTGGACGAATTTTCTCTATGTGTATGATATTGATCTCTATCTCCCTTTTGGATGCCAAAGAGTATTCAATAGATAGAAATGGTAATGTCAATGTTAATATTATTGATGGAGTGGTGATTGATAATAATATAGTGCAGAGTGTTGTACGCCAAGATGAGACGGTATCCATCGATGTTGATGATGATAGTTATAAAAATTATGGGGTGAGTGTGGATGATGAAGTGTATGTTCAAGTAGACAGTGAAGGGTATGGAATCAGTGTTGATAATGATGAAATTAGCGTAGATATAGAAGATGGAGGTATAGGCATTAACGTGGATGATGAGATATCTATTGGTATTGGTAGTCTTGATGTTGGAACTCTAATTATGGATAATTAAGCTAAAATAGCCATTAAAAAAAGTAACGCCATCTAACTATTATAATATAATCTATTATTGTTCTATACAAAAACAATAGATTTTAACGACGGATGCGATATAATTATCGCTGATTTAAACTTTAAGCTACTCATTTTAAGCTTAAAAAAAAGGAACAGTTAGGTGATAAATGCCGTTGAGAGAAAAATAGAGCAGTATGTCTCTGAGCTTGATGATGCCCATGTCTCATCATTGTATAAGAAACTACCCCGTGGGAAGCGACTTCGTAGTAAATTGATTCTAAAGATTGCAGGTTCCAATTTAAAAGTTGTTAAAACTTCGGCAACCATTGAGATGATTCATGCTGCGAGTCTTCTACATGATGATGTGATTGATGAAGCCAACACGCGTCGTGGCAAAATCTCTATCAATGCAAGTCATGGAAATAAAAGTGCTATTATGATGGGGGACATACTCTACTCTAAAGCTTTTTTTGAACTAAATTCGATCTCTTCTGAGATTGCCAAAGTTGTCTCTAATTCTGTTGTGCAGTTGAGCCTTGGTGAGTTGGCAGATGTGGCACTTTCTAAAAGCTTTCACACCAACAAAGAGGCTTATCTAAGGATGCTTTATCAAAAGACAGCTTCGCTTATGGAGGCTTCTGCTGAGTCAGCGGCGATACTTGCGGGAAAAGATAGAGTTGCCTATCGTGATTATGGTAGAAAATTGGGAATGGCATTTCAGATGATAGATGATATCTTGGATATTGTTAGTGATGAGAAGACTTTGGGAAAACCTGCACTTCATGATTTTGAGGAGGGGAAAGTGACCCTGCCTTATATCTATCTCTATGAGGCTTTGCAGGAAGAGGAAAAACAGTACTTGGTCTCACTACATCGTAAAAAAATCACTCAAAATGAAGCAAAATGGATAAAAGTTGCTATGAAAAAGTATAATGTTATTGAAAAGGCTTCTCTTGAAGCCAAAGAGCTTATTGGTGAGGCTATTGCCTCTATGGAACGTTTGGGTGAATATGACCTATCAAAAATCGCCAAATCAATGATAGAAAGAGAGTTTTAGATGTCCTATCAAGTTGTCTCTTTTAACCATAAGAATTGTCAGCTTGAAGAGAGGGAAAAATTGGCATTTCCTTTGGAGAGTGACAAAAAAGAGTTTCTAAATAAACTTACTGGTTTTGAGTTTATCCAAGAGGCGTATATCGTCTCTACCTGTAATAGAGTAGAGATAGTTGTTGCCACCAAAGATACCTTTTCAAGCTATCATGCTATCTTGGGGCTAATAAGTCTGCGTTCTGGGCTTGGATTTTACCAACTGCGTGAGATGGACAGCCGATATGATGACAAAGATGCCATTCTTCACATCTTCTCTGTTGTCTCCTCTTTGGAGTCAATTGTTATAGGAGAATCACAGATAACAGGTCAGGTCAAAGAGGCCTATCGTCTCTCTTATGGCAACAAAACAGCAGGAAAAGAGCTAAATCGAGTTATCTCTTATGCTGTTAAGTGTGCCGCGGAGGTGCGAAACATTACCAATATCTCCCGACACCCTATCTCCATCGCTTCAGTTGCAGTCTCTCAAGCACATAAGATATATGGCAACAACATATCAGGAATGACAGCAATTATTGTGGGTGCAGGAGAGATGGGCTTGATTGCTGCTAAGAATCTTTTACGTTTAGATTGTGATATTTTGCTTATAGGCAGAGACAAAGTTAAAACAGAAAAAATAGCATCCGACTTAGGAGATAATGTACGAAGTGACACGATTGAAAACCTTCAAAAACATTTAAACCGCTATCGTCTACTCTTTTCAGCTACCTCTTCAAGAGAGATTATTATCAAACAACATATGCTAGATAATGATGAGTTTGATAGGGTATGGTTTGATATGGCAATCCCCCGAGATATAGATGATATGGATTTAAATAGAATAGAACTCTTTAGGATAGATGACCTCAAAAGTATCTCAAAAGAGAACCATTCACTCAAAGAGGAGGAGGCAAATATCGCTGTTGATATTGTTGAGAGATATCGAGATGATTTTTTCAAATGGCTTCGTGCGTTGTCTATTGAACCTGTTATTAAAGCGATAAGACTTCAAGCCAAAGAGGCGATAGAGAGTGAGCTAACCCGTGCGGTCAATAAAAAATTTGTCCCCAAAGAGTATGAGTCCAATATGAAAAAAATGGCAGAACAGATGTTTAATAAATTTTTACATAATGCAACTGATAATCTACGACAATGCTCTGCAAAAACAGGCTCTGCCAAACGGGTTGATGCTATTAAAGATATTTTTGAGATTACTACCGATGATAAAAATGCTAAAAAATATAAGAGTGAGCATCACACAAAGGGCTATAAATAATAGCCTTACTCTAATATCCCCACAATCGCATCATAAGCCGTATCTATCATCTTATCTATCTCCTCATAGGTTATAATATAAGGTGGCATAAAATAGACAATATGCCCTAATGGACGCAACAGTACACCATTATCTAATCCATACTGATAAATCTTTAGACCGATTCTCTCTTTTTGGGTATATCCTTTTAACTCCACAGCTGATATCATTCCTGTTTGACGTACCTCTTTAATATTTGAAAGTAGTTTGAATTTTTCTAGTTTTTCTAAGATATAGGCTGATTTTTCTCTATTTTCTCCCATAACATCCGACGCTTCAAAAAGCTCTATGGTCGCAAGTGCAGAGCTACAGGCTAAGGGGTTTCCTGTATAGCTATGAGAGTGTAGAAAGGCTTTATATTCACCATAATCACAGTAAAAAGCATTATAAACATCATCGGTGGTCATCACTACTGAAAGAGGAAGATAGCCTCCTGTTAATCCTTTGGAGAGGGTCATAAAATCAGGAGTAATTTCTGCTTGTTCACACGCAAACATCGTCCCCGTTCGTCCAAAACCTGTCATAATCTCATCTGCAATAAGATGCACCCCATATCGGCTACAGATATCTTTGGCAAGAGTGATATAAAGGGGATGATACATATGCATACCTCCTGCTCCTTGCACCAAGGGTTCGATAATAAATGCTGAAATCTCATCGCCTCTTTCCTCTAGTATCTTCTCTAGTTCCACAATCGCCTCTTTGGCACTCTGCTTGGTTTGGTCAATAGGTACAGGAGTCTGAATACAGGAGATAAGCAGTGGGGCGTAGGTCTCTTTGTAAAGCTCCACATCCCCCACACTCAACGCTCCGATGGTCTCACCATGATAGGAGTTGGAGAGGGAGAGAAATAGAGGCTTATCTCTTCCTTGGTTTCGATGATAATGAAAACTCATCTTCAACGCCACCTCCACTGCACTTGAACCATTATCCGCAAAGAAGACCTTTTCTAATCCTTGGGGGGTTAGACTTACCAATTTTTCAGCCAGTTCAACGGCTGGTTTATGGGTAAACCCTGCCAAAAGTACATGCTCTAAGGTATCAAGTTGTTCTTTGACTTTCTTTGAAATATGCTCATTAACATGACCAAAAATATTAACCCACCATGAGCTTATCGCGTCAATATAGGCGTTGTCATTGAAATCATAGAGATAGACCCCTTTCCCTTTTTTGATAGGAACAAGGGGTAGTGTCTCATGGTCTTTCATCTGTGTACAGGGATGCCATATGTGTTTTAAATCCTCTGTTACTAAGTGCGTATTATTATGCTTCATTATTCTCTCCGTAGCTCTTGACTATTTTTAAGCCCAATATAGTAGTATTATTCTGATAATTTCATTAATAATTAATAACAACTAGACTAAAATTGTGCAAATTTTTAATTAAGGTAATATTAACATGATTTCATGGATGCAGAAGAATAATAAATTTCTTATTATCACAATATGGATAGCGACCATTTCATTTATCTTTTCAGGAGCCACGACAGGTTTCTCTTTTGGTATAAAAAGTAGTAGTTTGGGAAAAGTTGGAGAGATTGAACTCGATAGAGAGAAGTTTCAGATGGACTACCGAAATTTATACGCACGATACAGTCAGATGTTTCAAGGTAAATTTGACCAAGAACAAGCCCAAAAAATGGGACTAGAGCAACAAGTACTTAACAACATGGCCTCTCAAGCGAAAGTTTTAAACCTTGCTAAAGAGTTTGGTATTGTTGTCTCAGACAATGAAGTAGCAGATAAATTAATTGAGATTCCTGCTTTTCAGAAAGAGGGGAAGTTTGAACAGAGTATCTATAAAAATTACATCAAAAGTAACCGAATTACGACCAAACTTTTTGAGAGCAATATTCGAGAAGGAATGATAATCGAGAAGATGTTTAATATTCTGAATATTAAACCACTTGAAAATGAGTTAAATGCATTTACAATGCCCTTTGAAATTGCAGATAAGATAAAGTATATCTCTCTTTCCCAAGAGGATGTAAATGTAACCGTTGACCAGAGTAAACTAAAAGCTTTTTGGGAGATGCGAAAAGAGCAATATAAAACAACCAAAGAGTATGTTTTTGATGTTGTTTGGACAGAGTTAAAAGATATCAATGTAACAGATGATGAGCTTCTAAAACACTACACAGAAAATGGATTTAACTATACCGATGCGACCCAAAAGAGACTCTCTTTCGAGGAAGCAAAGGAGCAGGTAAAACATGATGTACAACTTGAAAAATCAAAAAGAGATTCAAAAACTAAATATATCACATTTAAAAAAGGTGAAATTAACAAAGATGAAACCATTACCTATGATGTGAATGATTTTAGAATAGCTCAAAATGTTTGGAAAGAGATTGCCTCAAAATCAATAGGTGATATATTAAAACCCAAAATAGTTAATAATAGATATGCAACTTTAAAGATTGTAGATATTAAAGAGGCATTAACAAAAACTTTTGAAGAGGCTAAAGAAACGGTAACCCCTATTTATAAAAATGACATTTCTAAAGAAGCATTGACTAAATTAGCAGAAAATACATTAAAAAATATTGAGAAGAAAAAGGGAAAAATCTCTGACTTTTTAACATTAAAAAATATCAAAGAACATAATTTAGAACTAAACAAACAAGAAAGCTCAACATTCGCTTCAAAACTCTTTACTTCAAACGAAGAAAAGGGTATCATATCTATAGGAAGTAAGATAATTGTCTATCAAATTGTTGAGCAAAAAATAATCACAATTGATAAGAATGAAACAGAGGGTCTATCTCAAAATGCAAATCGTATGAAAAGTGACGTATTTGAAACAAACCTCATGCAAACATTAGACAAAAAGTATCCTACAGAAATTTATAAATAACGAACCCTAAGGATAAATATTGAGTACACCTATCTTAGCTATCGATATCGGCTCAACTAAAATATGTGCAATCATAGGACAATCTTCAGATGGGAATGTAGAGGTTAGTGGTCATGGTATTTCTATCTCTCAAGGCATTAAAAAAGGTACAATAACTAATATTGAACTTGCATCAAAAGCGATTAAACAAGCTGTAGATGATGCCAAGAGAGTATCGGGTATCAATATTACAACTGCTACTATTTCTATTTCTGGAGTTTACGCAAAGAGTACAAACTCTACAGGTGTTGTAAATATTCCTAATAACGATATATCTATTAATGAGATAAATAGAGTAATGCAAACGGCACTTTACAATGCTAACATTCCAAATGAGTTTGAGATTTTACACGTCTTGCCATACAAGTTTAAAATTGATGAACAAGATGCCATTGATGACCCCTATGGAATGAATGCCAGTAGAATGGAAGTTGAAACACATATTGTTATGACAGCGAAATCAAGCCTTGAAAACCTTAAAAAAGCAGTAAATGCTGCAGGTATAGAGATAGGAAAAGTTGTTCTTTCAGGATACGCTTCATCTATTGCCGTTACTTCAAAAGATGACAGAGAACGTGGAATTGCTGTTATTGATTTGGGTGGACAAACATCTAATTTAGTGATACACTCAGGTAATGCAATACAGTATAATGATTTTTTAGCAGTGGGTTCAAACCATATAACCAATGACCTATCTATTGCACTACATACACCACTTGATGTGGCAGAAGAGTTGAAAATAATTCGCGGTAGCTTACTTCAACAAGAAGATACTGCACAGAGTGTTAATTTACCTATTATTGGTGATGAGTCAAACTACAATAGAGTATCACTAGATAGCGTACACAATATTATCTATAGTAGAATGGAAGAGGTATTAGGGATTTTATCAAAATCAATTATTACTAGTGGATTAACAGACTACTTAGGTTCAGGAATTATGCTCACAGGTGGAATGACACATGTTGAGGGTACACGAGAGTTATCACAAGCACTTATGCCCAATATGCCTATAAGAATTGGTAGACCTAGACCTCTAAAAAAAATGTCTGATGAACTAAACTCAGTAGAGTATGTCACTGCAATAGGTCTACTTCTCTATGAAGCAGGAGAGTACACACAGTATGAACTTGATCGTACAAAAAAGATGTTACATTCAAAAGATTATGTTCCAAAAGAGTCATTAAGTGATATTGCCATACATGGTAATCCAAAACCAAAAATTGCTGTCTCAACACCTTCATTTGAAGAGAAATCTACGCATGATTTGTTTACAGATTTAACAAAAGAACCAGTAAGCAACAATAATAATCCCGTCCAAAGTTTTATAGAATGGGCTAAAAAAATATTTTAATTCCACAATAAGGAGGAAAAAATGGAAGAGTTTAACATAACAGAATCACAAGCAGGGGTTCATGGAGCAAAAATTAAAGCCATCGGTGTCGGTGGTGGTGGTGGAAACATGATTAACCACATGATAAACGAGGGAGTTGGAGGAATTGACCTTCTCGTCGCTAATACAGATGCACAAGCACTTGATGCCTCAATTGCTCCCTATAAAATGCAACTGGGGATGAATGTAACCAAAGGTTTGGGTGCAGGAATGAAACCAGAAGTGGGTCGAGAAGCAGCTGAAGAGAGCTATGACAGTATTAAGACCATGCTTACAGGTGCTGACTTGGTATTCATCTCAGCAGGTTTGGGTGGTGGTACAGGTACAGGTGCAGCACCTGTTATCGCCAAAGCAGCCAAAGAGATTGGTGCATTAACAGTTGCTATTGTAACAAGCCCTTTCGCATTTGAAGGAAGAAAAAGAAAAAAACTTGCCAAAGCAGGTCTTGAAGAGCTTAAAAAAGAGACTGACTCAATTATCGTTGTTCCAAACGAAAGACTTCTTTCTATTGTAGAGAAAAATCTTGGAATGAGAGATAGCTTTAGATTAGTTGACAATGTCCTAGCACAAGCTGTGGGTGGTATCTCAAATGTTATCCTCTCTCATGGAGCAAATGACATTAACCTTGACTTTGCCGATGTAAAAACTGTTATGAGTCATCGAGGTTTAGCCCTTATGGGTGTAGGTGAGAGCCAAGGTAACAGTGCTGCATATGAGGCAGCAAAAACAGCCATTGAGTCACCACTTCTGGATAATCTTTCTATTGATGGAGCAATGGGTATTTTGGTACATTTCCACATTCACCCAGACTATCCACTCGCAGAGATTTCAGAAGCGATGGATATTGTAGAGGAGAATGCTGATGAAGAGGCAAATATCATCTTTGGTACAACTACCTCAGAGGACATTCCACTTGACAGTGTAAAACTTACTATTATCGCAACAGGATTTGAAGACCCTAGTGATGCTGTAGCTGAAGCCCCTGCTCAAGAGAGTACTCCTACTATTAATAGAACAGAGCTAAGACGACCTGTCCAAGGCACACTTAGACACCCTGTTAACTCAGAAAAAGTAGTTGGTGGATACAACAATAGTGACGACTATCTGGACACACCAACATTTTTAAGAAAGCAGATGGATTAATCTCCATCTAACTATTTTATATAAATTTTTTAATAAAAAATTATTCTAATAAAAAAAGTATTTTAATGACAAAAGTTTTCATCCTCCTTCTACTTTTGTCACCATACCTTATGAGTGATGGACATATCTTTGTCTATCACAGGTTTGATGACACCCGATACCCAACTACCAACACCTCTATCAAAGAGCTTAAAAAAGAGTTTAACTATCTTAAAAAGAATAACTATAAAGTTGTCCCTCTTATAGATATAGTTAATAAAATAAAAGCCAAAGAGAAAGTCCCCAACAACTGGGTTGCTTTAACAATTGATGATGGATTTAAGACCTTCTATACTAATGGTCTACCTATTTTCAAGCAATATGGATACCCCTTTACCCTCTTTATTGCTGTTAAATATACTGAGAAAAAATACAAAGATTATGTCTCATGGAAGCAACTAAACGAGATTAAAAAATATGGAGATGTAGAGTTTCACACTTACGCTCACGGTCACTATGGACAGATGAGTGACGAAAAGATACAAGCCGATATGGACAAGGGGTTATCCCTAATGAAAGAGAAATTAAATATCGAACCAAAACTATTTGTTTATGCCTATGGTGAGTATGATGATAGAGTCGAAAAGATTGTAAATGAATACAACTTTCAAGCTGTCTTCAACCAAAATATAGGAGCAATCCAAGGTGAGTGTTCAGATGAGTATGATGTAGACCGTTCTGCCCTAGTAGGCAACGCCCCTTTTAAACTCTATCTAAAGTTCAAAGAGCTTTGTGGTGTAACCTTTCATCAACCCACAACTTTTCCAAAAAATAAAATAGTCAAAACAGTTGAAGTCACCCTAGAGGACAAAAGTATCAAATCAGCCGATATCTTTATCTCCAATAACGGTTGGACAAAGGTAAAAGTCCACAATGGTAAAATAGTATGGAATGCCAATAAGAGAGTTAAACTTAATCGTATCAAGATAGGTGTTAAGGTTAAAAGTAAAATTAAGCTTATGGTTTTATCCAAATAAGATATAATACCCCCAAAAAAATTGGGAGAAGATAGATGGAAGATGTAGTACAATGGTTAAAAGAGAATGGAAATCTAAAGATAATAGATGAACCCCTAGATGTGGAGTTAGAGATTCCTCATGTTGCCTATGTAGAGGTCAAAACTGACAACTCTCGTCCTATTCTATTTACCCAACCTATCAATAAAAGATTGGGTATTGAATATGATATGCCTGTGCTTATGAATATCTTTGCCAATAAATCGTTAACTGAAAAAATCTTTGCTAAGCACCCTGACAAGGTAGCAGAAGGGATTGACAAACTTCTTAAGCTAAAGCCACCAGCAGGATTTATGGAGAAGCTAAAGATGATTCCTGAACTCTTTGCTCTTAAAAATGTATTCCCAAAACGTTCTAAATCAAAAGGAGTGTGTCAAGAGATTATTATTCCTAAAAGTGAGGTAGATTTGAACAAGCTTCCTGTATTGAAAACATGGGAAGAAGATGGTGGCGCGTTTATTACCATGGGTCAAGTCTATACCCAAAGCCTAAATGGTGGGATGCAGAATCTTGGAATGTACCGACTTCAACAGTATGACAAAAATCACTTAGGAATGCATTGGCAGATACACAAAGATGCCTCTCACTTCTTTGACCAGTACCAAAAAGCAGGTAAAAAGATGCCTGTAACTGTAGCAATTGGTGGTGACCCACTCTATATTTGGTGTGGTCAAGCCCCTATGCCTCATGGTATGTTTGAAATGCTTCTTTATGGATTTGTACGTGGTAAAAATGCTCAACTTGTCAAGTCCATTACCAATGACATCTATATTCCTCGTGATGTGGATATCGTCATAGAAGGGTTTGTAGACCCACAAAAAATGGAGATAGAGGGACCTTTTGGCGACCATACAGGTTACTATACTCTTAAAGAGCCTTACCCTGTTATGGAGATAGAGACCATAACGATGAAAGAGAAGCCAGTTTTCCAAGCAACAGTTGTGGGAAAACCACCACTAGAGGACAAATATATGGGTTGGGCAACCGAGCGTATCTTTTTACCAATGCTAAAACCGATGGCTCCTGACCTTATCGACTACTATATGCCTGAAAATGGGGTATTTCACAATCTAATTTTGGGAAAAATGAAAACCCTATACAAAGGTCATGCTCAACAATTTATGCACGCCTTTTGGGGTGTAGGACAGATGAGTTTTGTAAAACACGCTATTTTTGTGGGTGAAGATGCTCCAGAACTTTCTGATGATATTGCTATTACTGAGCATATCCTGAACCGTATTGACCCTAAGAAATTTTTGATTACACGAGGGATTATCGACGCTCTTGACCATACGGCTGATGAGACGCTTGTGGGGGGTAAATGGGGAATAGATGCGACTAATAAAGAGGTTGTAGAATATGGTGTCGAGAACCCAATTGATAATGCGACACTACTTAAAAAGATGCAAAAGATAGATAGCTCTATTTTGGAATTACGTCAATACTTTACCCACACCAAAAACCCTATCTGTATTGTGACAGTTAATAAAACTGCTTCGGTCATGAGTGGTATCGAGAAACTCCATGAGTTACAAGAGCATATCAAAATCTTGGTCATAATTGACAAGAAAAACAATGATATTGATGAGCCATATATGCTTGTGTGGCGAGTGGTTAACAATATAGATGCAACACGTGATATTATCTTAGAGCCATTTATAGTTATTGACGGGACAAACAAGAGTGAAGTTGATGGGTTTACTCGTGAGTGGCCTGGGGATACTTTTTGTACCAAAGAGACGCTTGACTCATTGCAAGATCGTGGTCTTATTGATATAGATGATAAGTTTATTAAGAAGTTTGGGCTTTTGTGATAATATCTACCCCATAAAGCCCATAGAAACTCCATTTTCAAGCTTTTTAAGTCGTTTCTCCTCTTTAAGCCGTTGAATAAATTCCAAGGCAGAATCAATTTTTCTAAATCGGCTCTGTCTACTTATGGTGGCAAAATCTCCTGGGCTGAGATTTTTGAGTGATTTAATCTGATGAAGCTCTTGGTCTGTTGGGTTCTCTATCTTTAGTTCTTTACAATATGAGATAAATATCTTTTCCAACTGTTCAGGCTGTAGGGTTTTAAACTCCAATTTCAAATCAAAACGTCGTAGACTAGCTTGGTCAAGATGGTCGATAAGGTTGGTCGTGGCGATAAAGATACCATTAAACTTCTCCATCTGTACCAACATCTCATTGACCTGTGTAACCTCCCAATTGACCTTGGCTTGACCACGTTCGGCTAAAAATCCATCTACTTCATCAAAAATTAAAACTGCCTCCTCTTCGGTCGCTTCTCTAAAGGCATGGGCGATATTTTTTTCTGTCTCACCTACCCATTTACTCATAAGAGATGATCCACTTTTAATAATAAAAGGTTTTTCTAGTATCTTGGCAATATGTTTACCAAAGGCACTTTTCCCCGTACCTGATGCCCCATAAAAGCAGACTCTGGCACTTTGATTATCTTTTATACCTGTTATGAGTTCTTCTAGGTTGGTATCGGTATTTATAAAGTCAAGTTGGTAGTTTTGGGGAAGTATCTCTTGTCCACTTTTAACCACCTCTTCAAATCCTTGTGCTTTTAGTGCATTGTTAATAAGTTGTAGGAGTGCTTTACTCTTTTCAGATTTGGGCAGATTTTTGGTTACTTTAATCGCTGTAGAGATTAGAGCAGGAGCGATATTTTCATGTTCGGCAAGTCGCTCTATGCTCTCTTCGTCTAGGATGTTATTGCTATGTTTTTTGATAATTTTAATACGCTTTTTTTTACTTGGAATAGGTAGCTCTATGCTAATATCAAATCGTCGTATAATCGCGTTATCAATACTTGAGATATTGTTGGTAATCCATATGGTGGGGACATTATTGTTTTCTAAGATCTTATTTATCCACGCTTTATCTGATTGCTGTTTGGGTAGCATAAAAAATCCACCCTCATAGCTCTCAAAGACATCCTCTGCCTCATCATACATCAATATCACTTGGTTATTAAAGAAGAGTGCTTGAGCTGTTTTGTAGAGACGAAGTCTAGCTTCCCCCTCAATTGGGTCTCCTTCACTGTCTGCATAGCTTATCTCATAGAGTTTTGTTCCTAATATATTAGAAATGGTTTTGGAAAGTTCAGTTTTTCCAGTTCCTGGTAGACCATAAAGGAGGATATTCACTCCCCTTTGTTTATTTTCCAATGCTTTGTCTAAAAAAGGCATTAAAATCTCTAAATCATTTTTGAGATAGTCATAATCATTGATATCAAGTGTCCCTTTGTCTGAGAGACGTACTGAGTCTTTTATCATCTCGGTGATATCCTCATCAAGATTGAGCATATTATCTGCAAACTCATAGTTGATAAGCCGTAATTTGGCATTGAGTGAATAGTCCTCATCTGCACTAAGTAGAAGTAAGGCAGAGCGACTAAAAGTAGAGTGACTAGCAAAGGTATCATTGACCTGTTCTATGGGGATATCAAGTAGAATAGAGAGGATACGTTTACTTCGGGAGCTATTAAGGTTTCCACCTAAAAGACCCACGGCATTGCCTAAGATATCATACTGTTTTAGCAGTATCACAAACTCTAAAATCTTTTTCTCATAATCAGTCAAAGCAATAAGTGCTGAGAGTTTCTCTATATTGATAAGAAGTTGTTTAGAAGAGTTAAAGGGCATTCTTTTTTTCAAAAAAATTAGACGTTTCTTTAGAATTAAGAGAGGTTCAGTTCTATTAAAATCATCATAATCAAACTTTGCATACTTTGCCAATCCCAAAAAAATTGCCATATCATCATATTGAAAATCATTGTCACTGTCTATAAAATATTTATGCCCACCCATCTCAATAATAATTTTTAGAATCCAGTAGGTTACCTGCTCCTCAATCTCTTTGGCAATCAACTCATCTTCTATTAAGTCGGTATCAAACTCATCACCTTTATCTGATGTAAAAAAACTGTTTTTCATTATTATCCTTCTTGTTTTTGATGGTTGGTTTTTAAATAGGAGGGAAGTATAACGGATTAATTTTTATATCTTTGTTAAAGATTATTGATTCAGGACTTTTCGCTACAATGCCATTAATATTATGGTCGGTAAATCGACCTTACATTTTTTCTCATTCCCATGCTCTACGTGGGAATGTATAAGGGCATTATAATGGCAACCACATCAAAAGAAATCAAACAATTATTAGAAAAGAAAATCCTAGTCATCGACGGTGCAACAGGTACACAGATACAAAACCTAGAAATCCCCCAAGAGGCATGGCTAGATGCTAAAGGTATAGACCAAGAGGGGTGTAATGAACTTCTAAATGCTACAGCACCAAAACTCATGCGTGAAGTCCACAACGCCTATGCCAAAGCAGG
>JALTGP010000003.1 GCA_027076905.1 Campylobacteraceae bacterium
AATAGATAATATAGATTTAGAAGCTTGGAATGTTGCAGATAAAGAAAAAACAACAAAATCATATCAAATTTATTTAAATGCGTTTCCTAATGGCTTATTAAGAAAACAAGCACAAGAACTTTATGAACCTGAGTTCGACGGAATACCATATTCACAAAAGCCTAAAAATAGGTAAGATTTTCAAAATTAAATTTGTAGGACTAGCCGTCGCTAATTCAAAAATTTTATTTTGGAAAGATTGCCTATTTTTAGGCTTCCCTATGGGTTTTACGAGGTTTCCCATATGCTTAGACAGATTTTTTTGAATTAACCAGTTAGTCCTGCAAAAATCTGCCGTTGCCTATGAAAAACCTCGTAAAATTGTGGATATGGTATTCCGTCGAACTCAGGTTATGAATTAGCAGAAAAAAAAGAAATGGCAAATAGACTAGATAATACAACATGGGAAAAAGCACAAGAGTTCAATACTGAAAAAGCCTATAAAGATTATTTGAATAGTTCACTATTTAATTTACATAAAGATGAAGCTAAAATTAAAGTCGAAAATATAATTAAAACTAAAAATCTTAAAGTAATAGGAATAATTTTAATATCTATAGCAATATTATCTTTATACTTTTCTAATATAAATGATATTACTCTTGCCATTATTATGATGTTTGCTCTATTGCCTCCAATTCTTCCACTTTGGAAGGAAGAGATAACATTCAATTGGGATTACTTTGACTTTGTAATAGTTGGAATTCTTAGCTCTCCTTGGATAGTAATTTTTGCACTTGATTGGATTTTTGAAGATTTTTACGAGGCACTAATTGTAGGCATCCCTTCTGTTGTTATGTTTACAACTTTTTTGATTTATAAAAAAATAGTAAAGGAGTTTTAATGTCAATGGATGATATGTATGAACAACAATATCAACAAGAGAGAAGAGATAGATATGTGGAACATCAGCGAATGTTACAAGAGTTTGGTGCAAAAATATTAACATTAAAGAATGATATGGAGATAATAAAAAATAACTATAAAAATCAAATTGACATGATGGAGAGTAGAGGATTGGTTCAAGAGATTGTTAACCCTATACGGGAAAAATATCAAACATTTTCTTTAAAAGTTGAACATTTAGAAGATATGATAGATAGACATAGTCAAAAAGTATCAGACCAAAATGAGATTTTACAAGGGCTTATACTTATGGCACTTATAGGTGGAGGAGAATAAAATGCAAGAGATACAAAGTTTAGCCAATCAATTACAATGGTGTGTAGATAGCAAAAATTATTTAGGTGATTTAAACAGTGACTTAAGGCGAGTATCAGATAAATATGATGATGCTGTAACTGAACTTAGAAACAAAGCTTATATGGATGATATGCTTCCTCAAATCTATAAAATGAACAGAGAGTTTGAAGAAGGAATAAAAGAGTTAATAGCTCATATAGAGAGTGAGCATGTAGGTTATATTAATACACAAAGTCAAGGAATTAGAGGGGCATTGGATGGGATTATGGGGTTGTGATTGCCATCGTTCAACTAGAGGGTAGTGTACCAATTCCGTTGATATAAGTTTTAATTATAATAAGAGTTCAAAATCTAATACATTAATCAATAAACCAATAACAATATCATGCATTTGTACACTTTTAGAAAAGCAAATAGTTTTTCGAGTAAGCCTCTTAACTCTTGTTCTTAAAGTAAGATTTTTTCTCTCAATAGTTTGGGTATTTTTCTTTCCAATTTCATGTTTTTTTTCGTCTAGATTTTTGCTATAAGAACCCCAATTATCTGTATAATATTTTCCTATTTTAAATGGCTCTAGTAGCTTTTTTAATTTTAAAAAAACTTCATCTTTTCTTCTACCAAAAACAAAGGCAACTGTCTCTCCTGTTTTGTGGTCTATTGCCAACCATAACCATCTTTGATTTGACTTATCTCCAACAAAGCTCCACATCTCATCTAATTCAACATCTATCGCATTCATGGGAACTATATCAATATCTATTCCCTCTTCATTAGACTTTTTTAGTAATTTATGATTGATATTGTCTGTTATCTCATCTGCTCCTTTTATCGTCTCCATTACGGTATTAGGGCTAATCTCTAAGACTCTCGATGTATCTCTTATTCCACTTCCATTTACTGCCATTTTTAGAATCAACTTCTTTATATAAGGTGTTCTTCCTTTGTCTGTGTAATTCAGTAAAAAAGTTTGTTGTTTACACTCTTCATTTTTACATAAATATCTCTGTTTATCATTCTCATCTTTCCCATTTTTTACAATCTCATTACTCTCACAATATGGGCATTTTACTTCTATTTCTATTTTTATCATTTTTTAATGGAATGATATACTTTTTTTTCTTATAATTTCTGAAGTTTTATTATCAACGGAATTGGTACACTACCCTCTATTCTAACTTCAAATTAAAAGTTCTAAAACGAGCAGAAACCGACATCAACAAATTCACAGACCTAGAAGTTAAATTCACAGAAAAGAAAAGAGCTAAAAAAGTAGTAGAAGTAACCTACACCATCAAAAAAAATCACACCGATTTAAAAACTTTTATAAGTGCCATTCAAGAACTCTATACCAATACTATTTTACACTTTTCAAAAGACAACAGACCCATCAAGTGTAGCACAAAAGGCTTTTTGTATTATAGTGATGATGAAAAAAAATCATACATAGAACCAAAAGAGGCTCAAAAACTTTGGGAGTATCTGCATGAAAATAGAGAGAATCTTTATCTCTTTAAAAAGAATTCAATAGAACTTAAAGAACACGCTTATTTGTCAAATATCGAATATTTCAAAGCCTATCTCAAAGAGAACTTTGTGCATAAAAGGATAACCAAACTAAAAAAAGGCGATAAGATTTTAGATATTTCTATTTTTCCAAATGGTAGACTCTATGAGATGAATGGGGAAGAGTTAGATAGTGATGTGGTTTGGAAGATTTTGTATACGTTGGGGAAAGAGGGGAAGTTGGAGGTTTTTGAGGGTTAAAGATATTCATAACACTTTTTTGGTAAGCACCAAGTTAACTACACCTAGAAGAAATAAATTGCTCTGAGAAGCCAATATAAGAAGAAAACTGACTTGAAAATTTATCAAACAGTAAAAAAAACATGATTAATAGTGTAACTGTTATAATTACAAATATTGATGAAGTGCTAAATAGTGCTGTTTCAAACATATATATCCCCTTTGATAATATTAATATTAAGGCTTAATTATAGCACTTAAACTTTTAAACACTCATATATCAACAAGTGAAATATATTATAATTCTCAATCCACTCTCTTTAATCGAAAACTAAACTGATTATTACCATTAGCCTTACAAATAGCTTCTCTGTTATTATTTGATTCACAACTAAATTTATAGGGGCTAAATGCCTCATTACTCTTCTCACAAACAGCATTTCCTTTTTGAGTGATAGCTAATATATGCCTATCAAAACTCAACTCTAAATAGGCTGAACATATATCACCATTCTCTTGATGAATCTCTATTTTACCTCTTCCGTTATCTTCTAGGTTAAAATATAGCTCAATAGGTCTATTATTAGTAAGGTCTTGAATAGCTGATGAACTCTTCCATAAACCTTTAGCAAATTTAAAATCTTTTGGCTTTGATGGAATCACAAATTTTCTACTATTATTATCTTTCTCTCTACATCTCTTTAGTTCACTGTAAGCCTCATCTCTATCTCTTGCCAACTCTACTAACTTATCAAGTTGAATCAATCTACCTATTTGAGTCTCTGATGCTGTATCAATTTTTTTGCCACTCTCTACTAGTAAGTCTCTTATCTCCATTGGAGTTAAGTTTGGATTGAGAGACTTTACAAGTCCAACTGCACCTGCGACAAAAGGGGTTGCCATACTTGTACCTGACATATAGGCGAAGTCTCCGTTGGGCATGGCACTATATACATGACTTCCTGGGGCAGAGATTTTTATATTTGAGCCGTAGTTACTATATTTTGCTCGTTTTATATTACTATCTACTGCTCCTACAGATATTGCATCAGAGCTTCTGTTCATGGGGTCAATATCACTATACATATTATCGTTTCCTCCTGCAACAAGAACTACTATATTTTTTTTTCTAGCATATCTATAGACTCTTTTCCAGATTATCTCCTCTGCTATAGTGCTTTGTTTGTATATCTCTCTTATAGTCTGTTTCTTTTGCTTACTTAACTTAGAAAAATCAAGATTAAACTTACTTCCTAGTGAGATATTGATAATATCTGCTCCATGGTCAACAGCATATAGAATCGCCTTGATGACTGAACCCTCTCGGATAAGAGCTGTTTTAGAAGAACCAACCTGAATAGGTAGCAAAGAGCAGTTGGGGCATACTCCTGATACCCCCAAAGAGTTATCTGCAACTCCTGCAACGATAGAGGATACATGTGTACCATGCTCTACATTTTTTGCTATAAAGCTAGTGGATATGGTAGAGTCTCCTACTATATCTCTTGTGATTCTGATATTTTCTTGAAGTTCAGGATGATTGGTATCAAACCCAACATCTATGATGGCTATTAAGATTGATTTTTTGCCTCTTGTGGTATCCCATGCCTTAAAAGCCTTTATTGCTTCAAATCCCCACTTTTTTTTTTGCCCTTGAAATCCAGTATCATTTGGTATATAAGAGCTACTAAATATCCTCTCTTTTGAGACAGATATAATATCTCTCTCTTTGGATAGCTTCTCTTCAAATAACTCAATCTCTTCATTTGGAACTTTTACTATCACTACCCCAATTATCTCATTTTTCTCTACTATTTCAATATTTGGATAACTATTTTTAATTTTTTTCTCAAACTCACTAATCTCTACTCCCTCTTTTAATACTAGTTTGAGACCTCCACTAACAACACTTGTTCTAAGAGAATCATTCTTATATATCACCTCCTTGAACTCTTCATTGAAATTACATCTATTGTAGTAGCAGTAACCAATAGCTCCAAAAACCATTAAAAGTAGCAAAATTATTAACCATATTTTACTATTTTTTTTATCCTCTATTGGTAGCAATGGTGGAGTATCAATACTCTCTTTGACCTCATCACTCTTCTCTTTTTTAGGTGTAGAACTTTGTATCACTTTTCTAATACTAAAATCTTTATACTTAGTCTGAACACTCTTAAAACTCCAAAAAGCCAAAGCGATATTTTTACCATCAAAAAAGATATAATCTATCTTTGGAATCTCCAAAATATTGGCTAAAAAATCTGCTAACTCCTGCTCATCCTCGTCCTCTGACTCTCTTAGGTCATCTATGAGCATCTCTATCTTGACAACACTCTCTTCAAAAAGTCTCTCTATTTTCTGTTGCTGTTTTTTATCAAAATCATAATAGGGTCTAAGATTACGGTATCTGTCTGAAAACCATTTGATAGGCAAAGTGCCTTTTAGAGCATCTGATTCTATATCAGGTACCAAAAAGATATCTACAATATCAGGAGATATTCTATCCTCCAAAATAGAGAATACTTTTCTATATTGGAGGATGACAGGTTGACCATACCATAAAATTGGTCTGATTTTTGATACTTTTTCTTTATGAACAAGAGTTAATGACATTATTTAACCTTTTTAGATTTGATTATTTACACAGTCCCAAACTACGTTTATAATTATTGCAGTTTCCACTCTGATTACTATTACCTACATCACCACAAACATCCTCTAGTGCTTCATAATATTTCCATCCACCAGGAAGAGGCTCACCACAAGTTACGCTAACTCTTTTCCATTTGGGGTGAGGAGTATTGTTTGCACGGGTTGCTCTCTCTCGCAATAGAGTTGCTATGTTATCATCTAGTGCTTTTACAAAAGCTTTAATATTTCGTTTTGTTGGGTTAGTCTGATAGTTAAAAGTAATAAGATAGGCTTTGGTTGAAAGTGTTGGAACAAAATTATTAAGCCAAGGATAACTATCTGATTTTATCTCTGTAGTATAGTAACTTGTTACTGCATTATGGTTACTGTTTCGCTCATCATAAGAGAGTAGTCTAATAAAGTTAGAGGCACTACTATCCATCTCTTTGTTCAATCTTGATACAGGTTGTCCAGCTACTTTTACAATAGCATCAACCTTTCCTTTTTCAAGGTCAAGTAGTGCATCATCAAACTTTTGAAATTTATAGTTTGTCAACTCTTTTCCAAATAGCTCTTTGTATAGCAACATACTTGTCATTGATGTACCACTCTTTTTAGGTCCTACACTAATTTTTTTACCTTTTAAGTCAGCAAATGTTTTAATATTAGAGTTTGCTTTTGACAAGATATGTATCTCTTCATTATAGAGAGGTCGAACAACCCGTAAGTTATTTACCAAATCTTTAGCTATTTGATTATTCTCCTCCTTTGCAATTCTCTGTAACTCTTGGAGAACATCGTTTTGCATAATAGCAAACTTAAGTCTTGGATATTTTGCTGACCTTAGTTTATAAGCATTATCCAAAGAGCCATTTGAGGTTAAAACTTTTAGCTTGATACACGCTTTTGGAGCAATATATTTTGCTAAATCTTTACCTATTTGGATATAGGTTTCACCACTTCCTCCTGTAGTTATCTCATACTCTGTATAGCTATTACATATTGCTATTGATAGGGTAGGAAGTACTATTGCCCCTACTAATAAGATTTTTTTTAAGTTTTTCATGATTATCTCCTTGATAAATTGATTTTAGATTTATACCTCTTTGCCTTCACTTTTTTTGCTATTATCTCTATATTACTCTCTCCTTTCTTGCTTATCTTCACTACATAAACCTGTACTCTTCTGATACTCAGAACATCTCTCTCTAGGGGGATGTCGGCTAGAATTAGCTTCTATATCTTGTGAAGGGGGTTCAGTTTCGGTAGAATTCTGCTCAGTATAAGGTATTTTTTCACCTTGTGGTAAATTAGCTACAACAATAGCAACTAGTAAAACCGTTATAATAGCACATACTATTTTACTGCTTTTACTAGAGCAGATTCTATTTTTATCTACATCTTCAGGCTCATCATCAGGAGTAGTAGAGGTATCACTCTCCTCGGTCTCTCTCCTATTAAGTTGAAAATCATCAGGTAGACTATAACAGCATGGCTCTGTTTGCCATCTTCCTCCACATAAATATCTGTTGCTGTTATTATCCATAATTGTATATCTATCTCCATCCATACAGTATGCTGACTCTATAGGTTTACCCCAACCACCTGCACCACTGTATGTAAATTGAATCTCCCCAACTTTACCAATATATTGATACTCTTTACTATCTTTATATACAACTATCTTAATATCTCTCTTGCTCAATTTACTTTTTGCGATAGAGTTATCCAAAGAGAACTTACAATCTATAGAACCATTATACCCTTTCCCCTCTATAGTGTTTGTATCTCTATTATATATAAGCTCTCCTGCCATTTTGCTACTCCTCCAATGCCTCTAATCTTAAAATTATTTGACCCAACTGGTTATTTGCTTCAATATTTTTAATGCCCTCTCCACCATGCTTATAGTGTACATTGGCAATAAAAGCATCCTCCAAAGCTTTTAGCCAGTGGATAAAAAAGGTCTCTCCTGCGTAAAAGGTCTCCAAATCCATCTCCTCTTGCTCTATTATTTTGACATATTTCTCTTCTAACTCCTCAAAAGAGAATGTTCTATGTGTATAATCAGGCTCTAAAAAATAGAAACTATACTCATCACTATCTATCTCCCTTTGGTTGAGTGGAATATAGAATAGACCAAAAGAGAGTATAAAGTTATTGATAATTTTTGTTGTCTCTTTTGAGATGAGTTCTATAAGATTTGTATTTGCTATATAATCTTTTATATAGCTATCCATTTTCTCTTTAAAATATTTTTTTAGCCCTAGCCTAAGCATAGAGTCCAATAGCTCTTTAGAGATATACTCATGAGATATGAGTGAGATATTGACTCTTTTTAGAATATTATCAGATACTGCTCTATTTTTTAGCTCATCAAAAAATGCATTTATCAACTTATCATAAAAAATATCAACCTCACTAGAGGTCTCCTTATCTCTACTTTTTTTACCCTTTCTTCTTGAGCCAAATAGTCTATCTTTTAATCTTCCTCGGTTCACGACAAGAGAGCCTTGTCTATTTTTATCTATCTCCTCTAGCGTAGGGTGTTTTAACTTGTAAAAAATTGTACCTGCTAGATTTTCATCAAGTATAATAGAGTCAAGATAGTTCCCAAAATAGTGTGGGTCAACACCTTCAAAAATATCATCAACTCTCTCTTGTGCCTCTTCTAAATCTTGCTCAATATCTCCACCAATATGATGAGGTTTCAATATCTTTAACATCTTAGTTTTTATCTTTTGACCCATATATCTCAACTGCTCTCTTTTTCTCTCCTCTGTTGTTAGAGGTGATAGCTTCTCTATAAGATACTCGGTACCTGTATTGTTAGGAGTAGCACTCTTCTCCCAAATTTCACTTGGATTCTCCAGATACTTTTGGACAAATTCATTCTCTAAAAAAGACTCTTTCTTATCTCTCATCAAGTCGATATAATCATCTGAATATCCTGTCTCGTTTCCTCTTTTATCTCTTGTAAAATTTGGAGAGTATGCTCTGTTTGGGTCTCGAATAAAGAAGAAGTTTTTAAACTTTCTCTGACTCTCCCACTCCTCAATCCAGTTACTGTTAATCAACTTTTGACCAATAAACTCCTCTACATTCTCTTTGAACCTGCTTGTCCAAGTACCACCAAGAAACTCTCTTTTTCCCTCTTCTGTCAAATCAATATTGAAAAATGTGAACATTATAAAAAGATTATTTTTTGCTATATCTCTATCATTTGAGGTCTCACCATGAGTTTTACGAACCCACTTATCAATCATCTTTGGAAGCTCATGAACCTCTTGGTTGCTGTTTTTTTGTGTATATAACAGACTTGTAATCTCATTTTTATCATTGTAGTGATTAAATAGAAAACTAACTTTTCCTCTAACTAGATTTATATATAATAGATTCTCATCTTCATCAAATCTATTCTCATTTAGAGATTCAATAGAGAGTAGTTTTGAGACATGTAGGTTGTTTCTTGTTCTTGCCCCTGGAAAATCAAGCACGGCTATATCTTTGAGAAAACTACGATTTTTGTTCTCTAATGCTCTCTCATCAACCTTTAGCTCAACCTCTTTGGTTAACATGGTCAAGATACCTCTTTCAATCTTAACACTTTGGTTATCTTCTAATATCACACTAAGAGGTTGCAACTTCTCACTTCTAAAAATATCCATAATCGTACCCACATCAAGTATGGTGTTGGCAACACTCCCACCCTTTACAGCTTTGGGCATCAGAGCATCTGTACCAGTAAATGCAAATTGACTAAAATTGAGATTATGAAGATGTTTGGATAGAACTCTAAATAGCTCTGTAAATATAGGGATTTTTCCCCAAAAAATTTCAAAAACCCTATATCTCTCATCATAAGGGATACGAGGCAAGAGATATACCAAATCCATCCAAAACTGAAATTTATTTATCAGGTGTGGTACTTTTGCTTTATCTTTATCTATATAGTTATTGAGATACTCTTTAAAATCAATAATATCAAGTTCACTCATACCATCTATCTCTTGTGTTCCAATAGATGAGGATACCCCTTTTAGAATCTTTGAAATATCCTCATACTCATACTCATCTAAAGAACTTTTATCTTCAATATCAGCTATATAACTATCTACTAGAATCAGTGCTATATCTATCTGTTTGAGCAACTCTAATTTTATTGGCATAGGGTAGCCTGTTGAGTTCTCATCGTTGATTGTAAGCCTTGTTACAATACCACTAGCCTCTACCTTTCGAGATGGATTAATCTCTTCAATAAAATCTATAGGTGGATTATTATCAAACTTGATATAAAAACCATTATCTTCACTATTTTTAAAAAGCTCTTTCATAAAAAATGATTTACCCACTTGCGATGCACCAAAAACTCCAAGAGTTGGTTTTTTCCCTACAACACCCTCTATATTTCTAGCTTCTCTCTTTAGATGTTTAAGCTCAAAAATTTGATTTTTAGCCTTCTCTTTATCCTCTAAATTTTGTTGCAACCAAGCTGTTGCTTTACCCTCTATATCTGCAATAGTTTTATATTTTTCTACTAGTGACACTTCTATTCTCCTCCCTTACTTTACGATAACATCAGCATAGATGATAGTCTTTTTTGTCTCTTTTGAGACAACAGCAAAGTTTATACCCTCTACAATCATCTCACCACTACTCTCTGGAACTGCATGAATCTTATTGTCAAAATAGAGATAATCCTCGGGAGAGATAAACTCTAGTTGGGAGAAATGTTCTGAAATCAGATGGGCGAATTCACTCAATATCTCTTTTCTATGTGGAGTATGAGATGAAGAGATAGCCCTGAAGAACTCTTTGGTATTTTGTAGATATATCTCCATCCTCTTCTCTTCATCTTTAATCTCAAATATCTTAAGCCTATCTATAGCTCTACTCTCTGCTATAAAATTAAAGATAAACTTATAACTTTGAGTAACCGAACCATTAGCATCCTCTTCCATATAGCTTTTGATTTTTGAGTATCTATTGTCCAAACTATCAATCAGATAACTCAAAGCAATTGAACTCTCTATTTCTCTTTTTAGCCTCAGCTCTCTTCTTTGGCTAATCTTTTTTTGCTCCTCTAGTGAGTCAATCTCTTCTAATGTAGAATTAAGAGTCTCTTGGAGAGTCCTACTCTCCTCTTTTAGAGACTCTATTGGTTGTAGTATCTTTTTTTGAATATTTTTTCCTATACTCTTATAATCATTTTTGGATAGTATACTTTTAAAAACTATACTCAACCAATTCTCTAAAGATATATGCTCCTCTAACATGGCTAGAGGTAGATTGGTATTATTTTTTATATTACTGATAATCTCTCTATCTATCACCTCTAAAATCCACGCCTCTAGCTTAAAACTCTCCTCTCTTGTTATTATAGTTTTATTGTTTTGACTATCTTCTAAATGGCTATCCTCTACTCTAGTCATAAAAACATTACGAGTAGGTGCATAATCCTCTCTTTTATCTTTTTTCTTAATATCTTTTTTTATTAACACACTAAACCTTTCTAGTGAAATTGGATAGATGGAAGACCCCACTATCTATCCAGTATCCCTCATCCTCTATAAGAGTCTGTGGTTTAAGTATAAGTACATCACTTTTCAGTCTAATATCTATACCCATAGAGTTGATACTTATAATCTTAATCTTCTCTTTGTCAACCCTCTCTAGTTCAACCTTAAATGGTAGATGGTGCTGATAATCTTTTGCCATACCATTATTTGCAAACATCAACTTAAACATCGGTGTAGCTATCCAATCATCAATATCTAACTGTTTCATTCCTATATAGAGAGGTCCATCAAACCGAAGCTCCTCTCCTCCCTCGTTGCTCTTATCTATAAACCAAACTCTCTGAATCTTCTTCTGCTCATGATTATATCCACCAAGATAGTTAGCTGTTGAGTCAACAATATTTTTTAAATAGGATATATCAATCCTAAAACCATCAAGCCTAGCTAGTCTTCCCCCCATAAGTGCTATAGAGGCACCGACACTTACAACCGTTTTGGGGTCATCTATCACCCCTCTCTCATTTGCAAATGGATACCAGTTACCAACTCTATAATCTGTAAACTGTATCACCTTATCAGGTCTCATTGGCAAAAATCTATTAATAATATCTCTGATTATAGGAAGCTTGGTTGGTCGTCCTGCTAGAAGTATAAAATCACAATTATACATATATATAATATTTGTCATCTTTTTGAGTATGGGAGATATAATCTGCTCTATAGTATCTTCAATCTCATCAGGATGTAGTATAATAGGAGCTTTGTAAATATCAAAATCCTCTGCACCTTTCTCTCTCATATAGCTGTTGATAAACGCTATTAGCTTACCATAGGGGCGATTAATACTCTCTCCAAAAAACTCAGAACACAATAGACTAGTAGCCCCCTCTTTTTTGACTGAATATTTTAAAATCTCTGTAGCTATAGGTAGTGCCATTTGAGCAGAAAAGAGCTTTTTCATCTCTTTAGCCAAAGCATCATGTTTTCCCATAATACCACCAAAAAGATAGTTCATAACATCTTGAGAGTTCTGACACCCCAAAGAGAGTGCATACTCCTCAATCTGTGGAATCAATATCCTCTCAACTATCCGTTTAAGAATATCATCTCCTGCAATATTAAAGCCCTCATAAAATTCAGGAATAGGTGTGATAACTGATGTCCCATTTGCACTATTATTAAGATAGCTACATATCATTAAGTCTGTAGTACCCCCACCAATATCCAAACTAGCAATAGTCACAGCATTTTTATCAGTTCCCCCCAAACCTTCAAGCTCTACATCCTCGTGACTATTAACAAAATTTGTATAGTTTCTCCTTTTTCCCTCTAGTTCAAAAAACCGTTCAGTGCTATTTTGATATTTATCTTTTATCTCACTATATAAAAAGACCAATTGAGAACAGGTCGCCTCATCATATCGCCAATCACTTAACCCTCGTCTTTTGCCAATATTATCACCATTTGGTACTATCTCCAAATCATTGTTGAGCATCCCCTCAAACTCAATCTTAACTTGGTCTAACTTATAGAACTTTTTCAAAGCCTTTAAAGCACTACTTGCAGAGTTCCAAAATGCTTTCTTATCGGTCTCTAACATAGCAGTAGGTGTTGTCAAAACTACCCTTTTTAGAACTCTCTTTGCATACTCACTACCTGATTTATGACGAAATTTGAAACTATTTATTTGAGATAGAGCTTGTAAAATAATCTCTATAAGTGAAAAGGTCATTAGAGATTTTCTGGAGTATTTTGGGTCGATAGGTCTATTCATATCACTCTCTATAAACTCTCCATTATCGGCAAAAAATGTTGTCAATTCAGAAATTGTTATCTCACTTCCATCCAAATTTTTCCAATTAGTCACCTTTAAATCACTATCCCAAAGATAGCGTTTTGGACTAGAGAGACAGCTATCAAAACCGTGAATATTTCTACTAGTTGAAAGCAGAGTCGCCTCATCCCCAATACGCACCAAGCTTGGCCACTCAAAAGCTCTCTCTCTACCTGATTCCCGTATCCTCTTACCAAGCTCTGTCTTGACAAAAGCCACTTTCATCTCAAAAGCATCATCATAAACGATATTGGGTTGAGAGAGATTTCTAATCTCCAAAGAGGAGGCACTCTGAAATGAGAAAGATTTGTGTCTATCTAATGAAGAGGTCTCTAGCAGTAGTCCACAAGTTCGAGAGTTACCCACATCCAAAACCAAATCAACCTCTATGGTTGAATCCTTTTGTGTATCATATAAAATCACTTTTGGTATATCTGAAACGGTTTTTAGTGCTTCCAAAAGAGTTAGATATGTTGCTAAGGGATAGAACTCATAGTCCTCAAAAAATCGTTGACTCAGCCCCACTTTTTGCATTCCATCTCTTCCATACTCATCTATCCACTGATAACCCCAAGAGTCAGGATTTGGAACCAAAGGAAAGATACTCTCCAAACTTCCTGCCAATGAAAAAGGCTCATTTGGATTAAAATCATTCTCTACATCACCCCTGCGAGGCATAATATATTCATCATAATCATCAGCATCTGCTGTCTCTGTATCAAAAGCAAAAACTATCTCATGGGTAAAACCTTGTTTCTCATATTCTAAAACCAATGGCAAAATTTTCATTCTAGCCCAAGTAGTAGGTCCAGGGAGATATCTATTCTGCTCATTTACATGACTACTCTCTTTGAAAAATGGAGTAGGAAGCCATACCCCTTCAAATATTTTTAGTGATTGTCTAGCTTTGACAATAATGATATCCTCCTCATTAATTTCCAAAGATGGGTTATCACTTACCCTGTACTGCTCACTATCCTCATCATACTCAGGTAATCCAAAACGAACACTACCATCTTGTTTATACTCTATAAACTCTTTTTTTGTTGTCATAGCTTTGCTATCATCACTTAAATTGACTTTTACTGTTATAAACTGTATGCCTGAATCTGCTATTAAACTTATCATCTAGTTTTTCCTTTAGTTCTCATGTGTAAACTTAAAAGTATATTGGCTATCTTTTTTCTCAAAAGGTATAAAATTCTTCTGTTTTTGACCTTTTAGATAGACTATTTTTTTTGTTGTTTGTCCATTATTTATAGTTCTTATTGTTACTTTTGTTGGAGAATGACTGTTATTAGAATATTTATTAATAATAACTATATATTCACCTCTACTACCCCCACTATCCCAAGTAATATTCTCTTGACGAATACCTGTTCCCTTTCCTAAATTATCAACATCAAGTTTCCCTATTTTACCATTGCATACTGCTGTTTTATTTCCATGATAAATACTTTTCTTCTTACAAGGGTCAAAAACATGGATATCTATATCATCTTTAGTTTCCCAACTAATATTAATACGAGGGTCACCTGCTTCACCTTCTATTTTAACTTTAAGTGGCTTTAAATATATAGTTTTGTCTATATCTATACCACTCTCTATAGTTATCTCCTTAGATTGATAACCATTCATAAGAAATTGAACTCTTTTACCACCTTCAGATTGTATTAGTCTTAGAGTTGCTTTTCCTTGTTCATTGGTAAGCTTATTATCACTACCTGATGAGATGATTTTGACACCTTTAATAGGTTGTCTAGTATCTTTATCAATAAGTGTAAAGTTAATATTTTGTTCTATTATTACAGGTGGTTGAATTGGAACCACTACTGTAGGAGTTGGAACATAAAATTTCCACAAAAATAACCCTAATCCCAAAAGAAGCAACAAAAGAAGAATTAACCATTTCCAATTTCTTTTCCAAAAGTTATCGTTATTATCAATCGGTGTGGGAGGAGGAGGTGGTGGTGGAGCTTTTTTCTCTAGTATAAACTCCTTTTTCATACTATCTTCTTCCATCTTAATATTTTCAGAAATACTTATCTTTTTATATGAGTCATGACTATTGGTATCAAATTCTATTTCAACCATACTATTTTTTAAAATATCATCAATAACAATCTCTCCACTACTATCCGTAGTTAAAATATTCTCTTCATTATGATATATAACTTTTATAGGAAAATTTGGTATAGCATCACTACCATCTTGAAGTTTTATAGTTAAACAATTACCATTACCAATCATATTGGAGACGATATTTTTCTTTGATTGAAACACATTCTTCCTATGCCCCCAAAATGTCAAAACAACGTTAAAGACCCCATCTTTTTTGATTATATGAATATTCTCTTCACTCGGAACTTCTAATATCTGTTTAATAAATTTTCTATCTTTTGCACTCTCACCAAGAACTTTTTTAAGAGCAGAGACCTTTTTAAATAGAACTATCTTCGCAACCTCTTTTTCATCTTCAGATAACTCTGAAAAACCTATTATATCCCCATCTATCTCTGTTTTCCATTTAACACCATCTCCAATTGGTTCTGCAAAGAGATAATAAAGGTTCTTTTCAGAAAATATATTTTTTAACTGAATATATCTACTCTTTACCTCCATCTCCGTATCAAAGATTGCTGTTACATTTTCAGTGTTTGTTGTGATATTTTGCAAGAAATCCCCTTTTTACTACTATAAAATTACCTGAAAATTCAAAAATAAGATACTTAAAGAGATTTCCAAGCCCAAGAAAAGTCTATAAAATCCTAAAATATTATAATTTTTCACTAAAAAAATACAACTATTCTAAGTTTTATAGATAAAGTCAATTATAACAATTTTATTTAAAAAACCATTTAAAATGTGGATAAAAATTTATAATCTAACCAT
>JALTGP010000004.1 GCA_027076905.1 Campylobacteraceae bacterium
AATGTGTTGAGTGTGTCGTTAAATAAAACATTTCCTTCCTTCCTTCTAGCCAGTCATCCACAACTATTTATAAAGGCTGTCGTATGTAATATTGTGTCTGTTTGTTATTTCTCATTCAAGCCTGAGCTGTAATAAAGGCTGTGGTATGCACTATCCTGCATGTTATTTCTAATTCCAGCCAGTGCAACACAACTGTAATAACAAAGGCTGTAGATATGTACAATCCTTTCTATTCATTATTTCTCATTCAAGCCTGTGCTCCACAACTGGTAATAAAGGCTGTGGTATGCACTAACCTGCATGTTATTTCTAATTCCAGCCAGTACAATACAACTGTAATAATAAAGGTTGTGGATATGTGCAATCCTTTCTATTCATTATTTCTCATTCAAGCCTGTGCTCCACAACTAGTAATAAAGGCTGTGGTATGCAATAATCTGCATGCTATTTCTAATTCCAGCCAGTGCAACACAACTGTAATAATAATAGCTGTGGATATGTTCAATCCTTTCTATTCATAATTTCTCATTCAAGCCTGTGCTCCACAACTGGTAATAAAGGCTGTGGTATGCACTATCCTGCATGTTATTTCTAATTCCAGCCAGTGCAACACAACTATAATAATAAACGCTGTGGGTATGTACAATCCTTTCTATTCATTATTTCTCATTCAAGCCTGTGCTTCACAACTAGTAATAAAGGCTGTGGTATGCACTATCCTGCATGCTATTTCTAATTCCAGCCAGTGCACCACAACTAGTCATTTTTTAAAATTATTTCTCATTCCAGCAATTGTTCCACAACTGTAGTGATAATCACTGTGGTATGCAATATCCTGTCTGCTTGGTATTTCTCATTCCAGCCATTGTTCCACAATTGTAGTGATAATGGCTGTGGTATGCACTATCATGTATATTTGTTATTTCTCATAACGATTATTCCACAACTGTAGTGATAACCGCTGTGGTATGCACTATCCTGTCTGTTATTTCGCATTACATCCAGTGCTCCATAACTATTAATTAAGCCTGTGGTATGTTCTATCCTGTATGTTATTTCCCATTACAGCCAGTGCTCCATAACTAGTAAAAAGTATGTGGTATGTACTATGCTGTATGTTATTTCTCGTTACAGCCAGTGCTCAATAACAAGTAATACAGACTGTGGTATGTACTATTCTGTCTGTTCATTATTTCTCATTCCAGCCAGTCAGAGTGGGATATAGTTCAGTGATAGAGCGTACACTTGTGGTGTGGTGGGTCACCGGTTCGATCGCACATGGTAGGCCTGTTAAACTATTTCTCGTTGCAGTCAGTGCTCCACGACTGGTTTAACAAAGGCTGTGTTATGTTATATTGTGTCTGTGGAATGGTGCATATGAAAGATCCCTTGATGCTAATCGTAAAAGAGTAGTTCGAGTGGCAGTAGCGTGTTTCCTTTCAGTATTGGAATGGTCCTCAACCATATATCCGACACCGATGTAACCATAATTAAAAATGTGTTGAGTGTGTCGTTAAAAAAAACATTTCCTTCCTTCCTTCTAGGCAGTCATCCACAACTAGTTATAAAGGCTGTCGTGTGTAATATTGTGTCTGTTATATCTCATTCAAGCCTGTGCTCCACAACCAGTAATTAAGGCTGTGGTATGCACTATCCTGTATGTTATTTCTCTTTACAGCCAGTGCTCAATAACTAGTAATAAAGGCTGTTGTATGTACTATCCTGTCTGTTCATTATTTCTTATTCCAGACAGTCAGAGCGGGATCTAGTTCAGTG
>JALTGP010000005.1 GCA_027076905.1 Campylobacteraceae bacterium
AGAGTTTTAGTTCTTAACTATTATTGCTTTTTGCTACTATTTAGATAAATATTTGAGACAAACAGAGGATAATCCTCTATTTTTTACTAAAGTTCTTCTAAAACTAGGAAATGATAACTTTATCCTCGACTTGTTCGAGACTAAAGTCGCTGATTCCAGAATTTTGTATATATCCACTAATCAAATGTATATTTTAATGCACCACTAAGAGATTGTTGCTCATTGCTAACTTGCATATTCATTGATTTTAATATCTCTTTTGGAGCATAGACATAGGCGATATCAAACCCTATTTTATTACTGAAGTTATAACCTAGTCCTACGGTATAATGGTCTTTTGAGATAGCAGGAAAACCCATCATATTAAAATAGGTAACATCTTGTGGTCTCATCTGGGCTCCACCTACAGTTGCTCCTTTGAAGCTACCATCATCAAGCGGAGAGTTGGAATGACTGTACCCTGCTCTTAGTGCTAAATCACTCGCTGATTTATACTCTAGCCCTAATGAGTAAACTGTTTGGTCATCCCAACCAAAAGAGTCATAGCCATCGGCAGATGACCATTTTATCTGTTTAATATCTAAAGAGGCTCTAATTTTATCTGTTTTATAACCAACACCTACCCCATACTCAGCAGGTTGATTTAGTTTTAAATTATCATAAATACCATCCATATTGAAATCAAAAACATTCTCATACTCTGTCGCAATCTCCGTTTGATAATAGCCACCCACTAAGATATTCGGCGTAATGGTATACCCAATACCAAACTGTCCACCAAAACCAAAATCATCACTCATGCCACCACCACGCTGTTTATAAGTACTCATATCTTGAGGGTCTGTTGGCATAACTGCCGACATATCCAATGCACCATATGCTAAAGTTAATCCCACACCAACTCTAAGGTTCTCTTTTTTATAAGCAATAGAGGGAACAAAACGCATATACTGGAAATTGGTTCTCATATCGGAAAGACCTTTATTCTCTTGTGGTGTCATTCCATTTTCATTTCTATAGTCAGCACCCATACCAGACACCCCAAACATACCAATACCATAAGCTAAAGTATCACTAACTCTACCTGCATGAGATACAGCAGGAATCAAAGAGGTATCTGCTTTACTTGTTGCCTCCTGCCCATTAGCGTTCCCATTTTTAGCTTTAACCTCTGGCATAAACATTGTTGCCCCAAACATGGCTTGTGTCCCTTTAACATCAGCCAACCATGCTGGATTTCTAAAGACTGAATCGGTTCCCATACCCATGGCAATACCTGTCCCTCCCATCGCTCTTGACTCTGCTCCTAATGAGATAAGATTATCTCCATTTGTTGCCAATAATATCGTTGATGCCAATATTGAAATTATAATAACTCTTTTCATTTACTTCTTCCTCCATAATTTAATATATTTAATTGTATCTTATAATTAAAAATAATGCAATAGTAGAAGTAATTTTTTGGGAATAAAATATATTTTACTTATAATTAATTAGTATTTATATCAAAATATTTGCATTTTAGATAGTTATTTCATTTCTTTATAGATTAGTGAAGAGATGATAATAACCACAAAAATAACACCACCCATCGCCAAATAAGTCACCTCTTTATCCACAACTGTTCCAAACAGATAGCCAAGTAGCAACATGGCACTGTTCCAAATGGAGTTAGAGAGAAAGATAAGAGGAACAAACCAACGAAGTGGCATTTTTGCTACTCCTGCAGGAATTGAGATGTATTGTCCTAAACCAAAAGTAAGCGGGGCTAAAAAAATAGATATTTTTCCATATCTATTAAAAAATATTTTTATCTTATCTAGTTTAGATTTATTCAGGATTTTTTTGGACAAAAAGTTAGAGAGATGATAATTGATTAATGCACCAATCGTTGTTCCTATGGAGGTAACTACCACAATGATTACAAAGTCCAATTTGCCTTGTGAGACCAAATAACCCGAAGGGATAAGTATGAGTTGTGTGGGGAGAGGTATAAATGTCCCCACAACTATCATATAGAAGAAAAAACCCAAATAACCTAGGTCAAATACAGTGTTTACAACTGTTTCTAGCATCAAAAATTACGCTGTAGCCTCTGTAAAAAGTTGCTTCGCTTTTTGAACGTGAAAATTAAGCCCTATCTCTTTTTCACTACAACCAAGAGCTAGTGCTACCATCTGTGGCATATGAAGAACAGGAAGCTCTATATCACGACCTACTACTTTACCCACATCATCTTGATAAGTATCCATTTTTAGGTGACAAAGTGGACATGGTGTAACCATAAGGTCAGCATCATTATCAATCGCATCTACCATCGCATTTCCTGCTAGTACCTCTGAGGTGTGTGTTGCTTGAAGCTCCACATGGAAACCACAACATTTATTTTTGTGACTATAATCTACAGGGTGACCCTCTAGTGCTGAAATCAACTCATCTAGTGATGTTGGTACATAGGAATTTTCCCCATAAGTCTTAGAGTGGTGTTGGTCGGTTGAACGGATATTATGACACCCATAAAATGGTGCTATATTAAAGTTACTAAGTGGAACAGTTACTTTATCTTTAATATTATTCAAACCATACTCATCTATTAAGGTATACAAAAAGTGTTTAATCTCTGATGTACCTTTATACTCTAATCCAACTTCTGCTAACTTCTCATTGACACGAGCTTTTAACTCAAGGTCAGTATCTAAAGCATGTTTTGTCATAGCAGAGTTAAGTTGACAAGTATTACAGATAGTAATCATAGTAAGCCCAAGTTTTTCTGCATAACAGATATTACGTGCATTTAACACGTGTGCTAAAAACTCATCAAAATCTTGTAGGTGAGATGCACCACAACATGATGCCTCCTCTAAAATATGGATTTTAATCCCTAACTTATCAGCTACTGCAAGAGTAGATGACAAGAGTTCTGGTGTTGATTGTTTTGCTGTACAACCTGTAAACAGTGCGTATTCAAATTTACTCATATTTTTTCCTTACAGTTTATTTGTCATTGAGATATCAATTAGTTTTTGAACCTCATCTAAGTTTTTAATCTTTGGCATATTATCGATAAATGGAACACCATCTTGCCAATGAATTTTTCCTGCTTTCATCATCTTAACAGCAGTTTTTAGGTGTTTGTACATACCCAAATAGCCCTCTGAATAGACAACAATATCAGCTTCATCCAAGAATCCATGTTTTCTAATACTTCGTACAAACCCTTCTGCGTGACGAGTCGCTACATTGCTCTGTGCTACTTTATGCTCAAATTGCATATTGTGAAGTTTACCAATCTTTTGAATTGGGTTAATCTCTTTTGGACACGCTTCAGCACACTCATTACATTTTACACAATCCCAAACACCAGCACCTGTTGCAAACACTATCTCTAGTCTCTCTTTAGTCGCCTCATCTCTGGTATCCGAGGTAAATCTAAACGCTGCATTTAGTGCTGCGGGTCCAAGGTAATCTTCATTTACTTCTAGTGCAGGACAAGAGTAGTGACACGCACCACATTGAATACATAAATCAGAATCTAACATTGCGTTAAACTCTGCAATTGTCTGAATACTCTCCGATACTGGATTTGGATCAATATCTGCTATCACATATGGCTTGACAGCTGTATGTTTTTCCCAAAAATCAGATTTATCAATGATCATATCTTTAACAACACGTTTCTTGCTAGAAGGCTCTAGGGTGATATCATTATCAAAGAGGTCAAGAAGCTCCATTGCATTTTGTTTACAAGCAAGGGTTGCTTTTCCATTTACTTTAATGGCACATGCTCCACAAATACCATGACGACATGAACGACGGTAAGAGAATGAGCCATCATGCTCCCACTTAATACGGTTCATCAAATCAAGAATAAGCTCATCTTTTCCTACCTCCATCTCATACTCTTTAGTATATGGAAGATAGTCGGTTTCAGCATTAAATCTAAATGCTTTTATTGTTACTTTTCGTGTCTCGTTGCTCATCAAACCCTCCTTAATAGGTACGCTCTTTAGGCTCAAACTTACCAAGCACCACTTCACCCCAATCATGAGTCATATTAAAATCTTTGTCCATATACGCATAAGTATGTTTCAAATAATTTACATCATCTCTAGTTGGGAAATCTTCACGGAAGTGACCACCACGGCTCTCTTCACGATTCAACGCACCATCAACAATAAACTTAGAGAACTCCAACATATGCCCAAGCTCAATCGCCTCTTGCAAGTCTGTATTGAAAGTCGATGATTTATCATCTATTCTAATGTTATTAAATCGTCCCAAAAGCTCATCTATCAATACTATCTGCTCTTCAAGTGACTCTTTAGTTCTAAAGACACCTGCATTTTTGGTCATACCAACCTGTAACTGCTCTCTTAATGCAGGAACACGCTCTTTACCATTAGAGGTTTTAAGCTTCTCTATCTCTTCTAACATTCCATCTGCATCAGATGCTTTGGCAGGACGAAGTTCAATTCCCTCATCAAGCTTTTTAACCATATTTTCACCAGCATGACGACCAAAAAGAAGCGCTTCAAGTACCGAGTTAGCCCCCAATCTATTTGCCCCATGAACAGAGACACAACTACACTCACCAGCAGCATAGAATCCTTCGGTTAACTCTGTTGGAGATTTTCTAACCTCACAGTTAATATTGGTGGGAATCCCACCCATAGAGTAGTGAGCAGTAGCTGAGATATGAATAGGCTCTTTAAGCATATCTTGACCTTGAAATGCAATCGCAAGTTCTCTAAGCTCTGGAAGACGTGTCAAGATAATTTGAGGGTCAAGGTGAGTCAAGTCAATATTAACAGACTGTCCATCTTTTCCAACACCTTTACCTTGACGAACCTCTTCCATAATCGCACGGCTTACAACATCACGAGAGGCAAGTTCCATGGCATTTGGAGCATATTTAGTCATAAATCTTTCACCTTCAGAGTTATAAAGACGACCACCTTCACCACGTGCAGCCTCAGAAATAAGTACTCCAGAACCACCAAGTCCAGATGGGTGAAACTGTACAAACTCCATATCTTCTAACGGAAGACCATGACGTGCTACGATAGAGAGTGAATCTCCTGTGTTGGCATGAGCATTTGAGTTAAATCTAAATGCACGTCCATGTCCACCTGTAGCAAACATTGTTACCTTTGCATTAAAAATTGCAGGTTGAGAGTTTCTAATATCATAAGCTACAATTCCAGATACTTTTCCATCTTCATAGATAAGGTCAGCACAATACCACTCATCAAAGACTTCAATTCCTGCTCTATCTGCTTGTTCATAAATTGCTTGAAGCACGGCTAGACCTGTTCGGTCTTTTGCGTAACAGGCTCTAGGCTTAGATTGTCCACCAAAAGGACGAATAGCAATTTTTCCCTCATCATCTCTAGAAAACGTTGCTCCCATTCTCTCTACCCAACGAATGGTCTCAGGTGCTTTGGTACACATAAGCTCAACACAATCTTGATCTGCTAAATAATCAGATCCTTTAACAGTATCAAATTCGTGAAGTTCGGTTGAATCACCCTCTCCAAGTGCTGCATTTATTCCACCTTGGGCTGCCCCAGAGTGACTTCTTAGTGGGTGAAGTTTTGTAATGACTGCTGTTTTTTTACCTGCTTCTGTAAGCTCTTTGGCAGCTGCCAATCCAGCCAATCCAGAACCAACAATTACAGCATCATATTCGTATATTTTCATACTCATTCTACCATGTCCTTTTTAAAAATTAAGAATTTATATAGATTATATTCATAAGCCTATTACAAGCTGATTACAACCTATAGAAAGCAAAACTATACCACTTAATTGACTTAATTATGTTACAATTTTTCCATTAATATAAAAGGTTAAAGATGAATAAAGAAGAATATCTAATAAGTAAATTAAGCTCAAATTATATTGGAGATGATGGAGCAATGGTTGGAGATAAGATATATAGTATGGATGCTTTTTTTGAAAATGTACATTTTAAACGTGAATGGATGAGTCTAAAACAGATAGCCCGTAAAGCTATATTGGTTAATATTTCAGATGCCATCGCCATGAATGCCAAACCTCTGTATCTATTAGTAACACTCTCTCTCCCAAAAGATATTACTAAAGAGGGAATAGATGAGATTTTAACCTCTATGCATCAAACAGCTAATGAGTTTAGATGTGAGATTATAGGAGGAGATACCATCGTAGGAGAGCGTTTAGACTTCAGTATTACTGTTATCTCAGAATCCAAAGACCCTCTGACCCGAAAAGGTCTAAAGAGTGGTAATCTTTTAGCATATACAGGCTATTTAGGAGAAAGTAAGAGAGACTTAAATCGGCTTTTTAATGGTGAAAAAGTTTCTGATAGTTCTCGCTTTATAGAGCCAATTTTACGGCAAGAGTTTATCCAAAAAGCTCGACCCTATCTAAATGTAGGCATGGATATTAGCGATGGACTATTTTGTGATACCAATAAACTTTTGAAGTATAACCATATCGGATTCAAAAAGCTTATTGAGATAACATATGAGACAGGAGAGAGTGGTGAGGAGTACGAGATGTTAATAGGATTTGAGAGTCATAATTTAAAAAATATCGAGATGATAGCCAAGGAGTTGAATCTCCAATTGACTATTTTTGGCGAGGTTACAAGAAATCAAAACAGATTCTCTTGTCACAACCACCATCTTTGATTAAGAGGCAATTAGCTCCAAGTTTTTACTGTTTTCATTTTTTAAATGCTCATTATCATAAACACTTACGGTTTTTCTAACTGATAAAAGTGATGCAATCTCCTGTATCATCTCGGCATTTAACATATTTAGAAGAAGTTTAAATGCATTTAGGTTACCTACTTTAGAAATTTTTTCCTCTCTATGAGCAATATACTCTTCTATTTTATCAAAGCCCATTGGTAGTTTTTCATTAATAATGTTACTATTTACCCCAAAAAGAACTGTCGTCTCAATATGAATCTTACTCTGAACAAACCAATATTTATTTATAGTTAATGTTAACTTCTCCTCCAAAAACTGTTCAAGAATGATTTTCTCTTTTAAAAGTTTCTCTAGGGGATTAGAGTAGTGTCTACTATCAATAATTAAAGCATTGTCCCCTCCAATTAAAATCTCTTCATTATTGAAATTTTTACTCTTTAAAATCTCAATACCCATTCTGCTAATCAATACATGGTCAATCGTTACACTCTCTCCTTGATATTCGATATTCACATTATGAAGAAGCAGTGCATTTTTACTATTTTTTAATTTTTTATCTAAATATTTTGAATTTTCAACAACTGATTTTCTACATTTACTATCTATTTTTTTATATATCATATTATTTTCCTTATCTTAAGCTTAACAATATTATATCAAAATTATATTTAAGTTTAAATAAAGCTAGGGGCATCATTTGCAAAAATAATCAAATCTCCTGCTCGTGTCTCCTCCACCAACATCTCTTGCATTTTATTTTTACTCTCTAACTTGAGCAGTTTCTCTTCATCTATATACTGTTTAAACAACTCATAGTTTAAATCTCCCGTTACCACTACCATATCAAACACCTCATTGGCTCTTTTCGCAACTTGAACATTAAACGCGTCATCTACCTCAACCAACCCTGGGGTAATTAACACCTTTCGCCCCTCATAGGTAGCAGAGAGATTAAAGCCTTCTATCATTCCATCAATATTACCGTTAAAGGAATCGTCAATAATCAACTTGCCACCTGCATCCATGCGTTGGAGTCGGTGAGGGGTGGATTTAAGAGTAGAGAGTTGCTTATCAATTGTCTCATCATCCATATCAAGTGCTTTGGCAATTTTAATAGATGCTGCGATATTCATCGCATTAAACGATCCCAAAATATTGGCATGATAATCTCTGTTATCCATCTCAAAATCAAGCCCATCAAGCGTGGCTCTGATATTTGAAATCTCTTTTCCAAAACTATGCACTATCTTCTCAGGCTTCACCATCGCTGAGTCATGTACCCACGCCTCTTTGAGTCTATCAGAGGCAAGTATCTCCATCTTGGTGTTACGAATATTCTCCAAACTCCCAAAATACTCAATGTGAGCTGGTCCAATTTTACCCACTATCACCAGATGAGGATTCACAAACTTAGAAATCTCTCGGATATCCCCTGCACCTCTAGCTCCCATCTCTACCACATAGACCTCGGTATCAGACGGCAAATCCTCATTAATATCTTTTAGCACCCCACCAAAGGTATTGACCGAACGAGGGGTGGCATAGGTCTTATATTTTGCCGAAAGGATATGAGCAATATAGTTTTTTATACTGGTCTTACCGTAACTTGCCGTCACTCCAACCACAACCATATTAGGCATGGTATCAAGTCGTTTTTCAGCTTTCATCTCAAATCCTTTAAAGAGCATCTTCTCCATCATAGCCGACATCAAATATGCCAAAAAGATAGGAATAATTACCGCAAAACTCTGATACTTCATCCCTGCTGTCAACATAATTACAAACACCATAAAAAAAGCAAGAGAGGCAAAAAAACGTTTAACCCGACCTGTAAAAATAAGTGGCTTATCCTGTTGCTCTTTCCACTTATACAACATCCCTATATAGATAATCGTAGCGATAATACTAAGGTTAAACTTGCTCAATATAAAGTAGGCAAAAAGAGGCACTAAAAAATAGACCAAATGCCACCATGTTTTGGTATGATGAAACAGCACCCTCTCTAGTCTATAACTGTACCACTGCATATTGGTCATAAAGTAGTAACCAAGGGCTAATATAAATAGTATATTACTTATTATCTCCACAAAAATCATCTCTTTTTATTCCTTAAATTTATTTGAGGAGTATTTTATCATATCCTCTCTTTAATGCGATATTTTTCGTGGATTTGAGCATCTTAAAAATTAAAGAAGTGAGAAATAACTACATCCCTTTTAGTAGCACCAAAAGTTCAGAAAAAACAGCTGAACGTGTTTTCTTATTATTATCAGTCATCATATAGATAACTTCACTTAGTTTTTTAGGTACTTTTGGATTGAGTTTGGTTACCTCATCACGAGTAATTTTCCTTGCATCTTTTAGTACTATCTCAAACTCATTGTCTACTGAGACATAACGCTTCTCATCTGTCAAAAGTTTAAAGAGTTTAAGTCCAAAGTTAAAAATCTCTAAATTCTCTTTTTTATAAGTTTTTGGCTCTTTTTCTAGCTCTAAGGTTATATCTAATTCAAGCTTTTCATTTAAAATATAGTTAATCTTGGTGTAGAATCCAAGGGCTTGATAGGAGTATTTTTGACTCAGATATCGCTCTTCAAACGCTTCAAAAGTCTCACCTCTTTGCTTAAACTTGACATAAGATTGCAGTAGAGATTTTACGTGATACTTGGCTTCTGTTATTGGTAAGCTCTTATGCAGAACTCTCGCCTCTTTGGCTTCACGCGTAATTCTTCCTCCAATAAAGAGATGCACACCATCCACACGCTTACCCTCATCATTTTTGGCTTTACACCCTTCAAAACCAATATCGGCAACACCATGAACCCCACACCCTTTTGGACAGGCTGACCAATTCATTCTCACCATTCCACTCTCAATTGCAATTTCATTGTTTAAGAAGTTTGCCATCTCTATGGCATCCTCTTTATTAGGAATCACAGCAAATGAACAGGTTTTTGTCCCTGCACACGCTATCATATCATTAAAATAAATATTATTAAATTTGTCATATTTTGCAAAGATAGTAGTAGATTCAAATGCATCAAGTGTGGATTTGTCGATATCTATAACATAGATATTTTGGTCATAAGTCAAACGCAACTCACCCGAACCAAAACTTTTGGCTCTTTTTGCCACCTCTATTAAGTCTGTACCTGAAAAAATTCCCGATGGAACAATAAGCTTATGTGCATATTTTCCATTACGTTGAAGTACCTTATTTGCTCCGAGTGCAATATTTTGAGACTGTACCAGTGTTTGACCTGAAGAGGCAAAATTTATCTTGGATTCTGCTCGTATGGATGTGGCAAAATTCTCTAAACCCACATCTTGAAGTAAGAAGTGAAGACGGTTTTTATTTCTGTTATCTCTGTATCCATACGTTTTAAAAATCTCTAACAGAGCCATAAAAAAGATAGGTGCTTCCTCTACTGTTACAAAAAGGTCAAGGTCTCGAGCCTGTACACCTACTTTTGCCCCAAGAAAGATATTAAACCCAAACTCTCCATCTTTATTGGCAAGAACAAAACAGCAGTCATGTCCGAAAATGTTACACGAATTAGAGAGTGAACCCAAAATTCCTGTATTAAACTTCCGAGGTAACACCGAAATCCACTCAGAATTTTCAATGGTCATCTCTTGGAACTTATCAACAATAGGCTTGGTCTCCACCACACAATCATACGCCAATCCATCAAGAGGGTCAGCAACAATATTTCTAGGGTTATCCGCACCCGTTTGAAAGGTGGTAAGTCCTGCTGATTCTAGTTTTTTAAGTACTTTGGCGATGTTTTCTATTTTGATATAACGCAACACTATCTGCATCCGTGTGGTGATATCAATATAATCATCACCATACTCTTTTGCCACATCTCCTATACAGAGTGCCTGTTCATTACTTAGTTGTCCCACAGGAATACGCACACGCAACATAAAATAGTCACCCTTATCAAAAAGACCAAAACATTTTAAAAAATAAGAAGCATCCTCTTTTGATAGCCCTTCATATCCTGCTTGTGCGATATCTTCAAGTTGTGTGTAAACATCCATAACATTTTTAGAGGCTTTTGTCATCTCTACTTTATTGAGTTTTTTACTTCTTAATTCTAAAGCTTTTGCTAACGTTGTCATATTTATCCTTGGGTGTTATTTCTATTGACATTATAGTTAAGTATCTTTTTTAATATTTAAAATAACTGTATATTATTTAGTCAATTTATATATCGAAATTATTTTTAATATATATATATAGATATATATCTAAATAAAATATATTTTTAGGCTATTTGTATATTTTTAAATCATAAATATACTATTACAATAAGTAATTGATTATTTTTTAACCATAAAAAAGTATAATTTATTGATTTATATCAAGTTTTTTATTTCAATATCATCTTAAAATTATTTCACTGAATAATCTTTATTATTATTTTAAGTTATTTAAAGTTAAATAAGTAATAATTTTTATTAAGGTATATCAAATAAAAGGAGAATTAATGACATTTTCAAACTCAGCCGAGTTATTGTCGTTTCACTGGTTTGCCTACTCCATCTACTCTACACTGATTATTTCAGTTATTGCATGGTTTGGGTACAATCTAACAAAAAAAGAGAAAGCCAAGTCTATAGTACGTATACCGTTTTATACCTATATCGGTTTCTTAGTTGCAATGGGGGTAGGACACCACATCTTTACCTATAACACTATCCCTTGGGTTTCTCAAGACATTACACGACATGATATCACACCTGATGCTACCTATACATTCGAGATAGAGAATCATAAGTGGATTAATATGCCTAAAAAGGTGACCGTACAGTGTGAACAGACCATTGAGTTTGATGTACGAAGCCGTGATTTGGTTTATGGTTTTGGACTCTTTAGACAAGATGGCTCTATGGTGATGCAGATGCAGGTAAACCCAGGTACAGATGTCAATGGTATTTTAGACCCCAATGATATCCTTTGGACATTTAACCATAATGGTGTTTTTGATGTAATCTCAACTGAATACTCTGGACCTGATGCCTACGATGAGCATACAGGAAAAGATTTGATGTTTGTTAAAAACTTTGTTGAGGTTGTTGGATGTAAAAAAGAGGGAGGCAAACTAGAAGCTGGAGGTAATAAAAAATGAGTTTAATAAAAAATTTAATAAGTGGTACAAACTTTGACCACACGAGCCTAAATGCTCTTCAAAAAGTAACACTTAGAGCAGTTATTGTAAGTTTTCTTTTTTATGGTTTAGTGGCACTTGAGGGGATGATTATGCGTATGGTTCAAGCCCATGCAACATTTATTCCTGAACAATTTAATCACCCAGACCACTACTTTTCTATTATGACCGTTCACCCTATTGTAGGTATTTTTGGTTCAACCTATCAGTTAGTTTTTGCTGCGTTTACTTTTTTAGTTCCTTTTTTAACTAAAAAACCTCTATATAGTGTGAAGTTAGCAAACTGGACATGGGGACTGATTACAGTTGGAACAGCTCTGGCTTGGATAGCTGCTTTTGTTTGGGCGTATGCACCACTATACACACTCTACTGGCCACTACCTGCTGATACTGCTCAATTCTCTGCATGGGGTGGAATTGTATTTATTTTGGGTGTGGCTCTTATCATGTTGGGAACTTTTGGATTTATCTACAACATCTATGCCACCATCTTCCAAAAAGTTGGGGTTCATGCCAACAAAACCACCAAAGAGCTTTTAATTTCTGGATTTGGTATTGATGGTATGTTGAACCTTTGGCACAAGCTTACAGGTAAACCACCTTACTCAAAAGAACCTGCTCTTGCACTTCCTGTAGTTGCTATTTTCCGTGGTACGGTTGATACTTTCCTTGATGCGATTGTTATCTTAACAGCAGGTCTCTTGGTACTTGTTTATCTTATTTTTGATGCAAGTGGAAGCCCTCTCAATGTTGCTTCTATTGATGCTCTTCTTTACAAAAATTACTTCTGGTGGGGTCTTGACCTTGTTGCTGATGGTTTGGTACTTATCTATGTAGCAGGTTCTTGGTATCTATTGGCTACACTGATTACAGGTCAAAAACTCTTTATGGAGAACGTGGCACGAGCTGCATTAATGTTGGAGCTTTTGGTATCTTGGATGGTATGGTCTCACCACCTTCTAGCTGACCAAGGTCAACCAGAGATGATGAAACTTATCTCAGGTGAGATGGTAACAGCATTTGAGCTTCTTACTCAAGGGTTGGCACTCTTTATTACATTGGTAACATTGTGGAAAGCAAGACCACTCAAAATGACTATGGAACTTAAGTATCTTCTTGGTGGTCTAGTAGGATTTGGTTTGGCTGTTCCAGCTGCGATTATTCAAGCTGATATGGGAATGAACAGAGTTCTTCACAATACTCAATGGATTATTGGAGCGCATGTTCATATTGCGTTAATTGTTGGGCTTTATATGACACTCTATTCTGCTGTTTATGTACTTTGGCCAATTGTGACCAACAACACTAAGTTGTTCTCTAGCAAACTTTCAAATGCTCACTTTTGGTTACACCTTATTGGTGGTATCGGTATGGGTGCATTTATGGGAATGGCAGGACTTGATGGTATGCTTAGACGACACCTCTATGTGAATGGTGAGTTTAACACATGGATGATACTTGCTGCGATTTGTGGTACTATGTTACTTGTTGCTTGGTTACTTTTCCTTATCAATGTTGTAATGTCTGTGGGAATTAAAGGATTAATTGGTATATTCCTTCCTGCTCATGACAAAACTGCCTCTTATGGAATTGAGCCTGAGACTGTGGCAGAGAACCATAAGGTTTAAATTTTTTTCTCGCTCCCACGCTCCTGTGTGGGAGTGTATATGAGAGATTAGGCTGATATAAAAAATAGAGACCCTCGTATGCATTCCCACCGAGGACGGAACGAGAGTCGGTTCATTTTAAAAAAAGGAAAAATTTGATACATCTACAACGAGTAGCCAACGAGATAAAAAATATTGGTTTGTATGATTTAGTTTTACAAGATGTTCAAAAGATAGCAGGAACATCAAAACCAACCCAAGACCAAATCTTAGAAATCATAAATAGTCATCCTCAAATCTTAGAAGATTATGAGCAGATAAATATTGAGTATAATCTTAGTAATATTCATGTACGAGATATAGACACCTCATCAATGAGTGACTCATGTAAAAAAGAGGCAGAGAAGATAAACGCTAACCTTGCTACGCTTCGAGAGTTAGAGCCATACACATTAGATTTTGAGCAGAGTTCAACACTTGTTATTATCTTCTCTATTGAGTTCTTTGTTCTTTTTTCTGTTCAATACTTTATTGTACTACTTGACCTCAAAGAGTGGCAGATACTCATCTACTCTATCTTTGCGTCAAGTATTGCTGTAGCATGGTGGTATGCTAAAAAAGAGCAGAAAAAATATGCTATAAATAGTAAAATATATGAAGAGAAGTATGCCCAAACCATCAAAATGATAGATGAACTAGAGCAGAAAGGGTGCATTAAAAAATCAGATTTAATTATTGCAACGTGTGAAGAGCATGTCTAAGCCTATTGAAGTAAGTTATATTTGGAACAAAGAGAATATAGAAAAGCTTTTTGATGCCTCATATAAGTATCAGTTTGAACACTCTCGTAAACGCTATATTGGCTGGTTTTTTATTGCTCTTATGCAGTATGGTATTGTGATAGCACTCAAAAAAGAGGCATTTGCTATTTTGCTCTTTACGACTATTGTACTTTTTTATTGGTACTATGGTAAAAAGTGGATAGCCCAAAAACGTGCTAGAAAATCGTTTGAAGCGTCAGAATTTAAAGACAAAGAGATTAAACTAACTGTTGATAAAGATGGATTGCACCTTATTACTCCGAATAAAGAAGATTGGAGTTGGGATGAGATAGAAGAAATAGTCAGTTTGGGTGATGATATTATGATTTATAAATATCCAAATTTTCACTATATTCCTATCAATGGATTTGAATCCATAGAAGAGAAGAGTCGTTTTAAATCACTGGTCAAGAAGTATGGAAGACTACGATAATGGAGTATCTATATATTGGACTAGTTTCACTTTTTGTTATTGCACTACTTGTTGTAGGCTTTGTGATGGACAAAGAGGATGTGGATAGTAGGGATGATTAAAAATTAACCATTAAATTGCACAATAAATAAAAACTTTCTATTATAATTCTCATAACAAAAACAAAACAGGAGTTTTTATGGCAGGATTTAAGGCACTAAAAGGACAGGGTCACGGAATGACTTTGTTTATGGCTTTTTTATATTTCGATATGAGTTTTATGGTTTGGACAATGCTCGGACCACTTAGTACAGAAATTGGAGAGGCATTAGCACTTGCAGGTCACATTATGACAGCAGGGGAAAAAGCAACACTGCTTTCACTTCCAATTTTATCAGGGGCATTGTTACGGATTATCCTTGGGTTTGGTGTTGATAAGTTTGGACCTAAAAAGACAGCCTTGGTATCTCAAGCCATTGTTATAGTAGCCCTTTTAACAGCCTTTCTAAAAGGTGATGGTATTACTTATAATCAATTGCTTCTGGTTGCATTGGGGCTTGGTTTTGCAGGAGCATCATTTGCTGTAGCACTTCCACAAGCAGGACAGTGGTATCCACCAAAACTTCAAGGAGTTGTTCTTGGTATTGCAGGAGCAGGTAACATTGGGGTTGTTATTGACTTTATCTTTGCTCCTAAAATTGCAGAGCTTTGGGGTTGGGAATATGTATTTTTAGTAGGTGCAGTTATGGCAATTATTGTCTTTGTAGCTTATCTATTTTTAGCCAAAGATGCACCATCTGATGTTTATACTTCTCGTCCTAAAAAACTGAAAGATTACGGTAAACTCATGAAAGACAAAGACACATGGTGGTTTGCACTCTTTTATGCTATCTCATTTGGTGGTTTTGTAGGGTTTGCAGGGTACATGAAAGTTTATCTTATGAGTACCTACAGTGTTGATATGGGAACATTTGGAATTGATGTATTCAATGAACCAAATGTTAAAGTTATAGCAGGATATT
>JALTGP010000006.1 GCA_027076905.1 Campylobacteraceae bacterium
TAATGTCGGTTAAGTCATTAATACTTGATGTTGAAACAGTTACTTCATCTACAAATCCAGCTGTGGTCGCATCACCTGCGGTAACATCTACAAATGTTAATGTATCTTCACCCACAGTAAAGCCTGACAAAGTAATACTTGCATCCAAACCAGAGATTAAATCAGTAGTTGAACTATCAATTGCATAAGTAAAGTGTTCAACTGTACCATCTACTGCTGTTGTATCTGCTGTTAATGCAATGCTATCTGGATCAACTTCACCCACAGCAAGATAGTCATTAACACCTTGTGCGTTTACTGATTTTACTATATCATGAGCGTCGTCTCCTGTTATAGTTAATGTTGTATTATCAGAGTTAATCGCTGAAGTATCAATAATAAATTTACCTTTTGTAACATTTGAGACATCAATATCAATAACTTTATTACCAACATTACCAGCGATCTCATCAACAGAGATTAGACTAATGGTTTCAGGAGCATCAATTGTTGCTGATTGAGAGTTATCAAATGCATCCAAGATTTCATCTGTTAGAGTAAGAGTTAATGTTTCAATTACGGCACTGTCACTTCTAAAGCTGATTCCTCCAATATTACTAATATTTTTTAAGTCACCAGCCGTTACCGTTGCTGAATTCCAGATTTCAATAACATCAGAGTTTTGTTCAGGTGTATTTGTAAGGTTTTCATCTCCACCGTCAATACTATGTGATCCATTCATTGAGGCATCAGCAAGCATAAATACATCAGCAGTTGAACCTGCATCCACTCCACCTTCTTCTCCATTATATGAGAAGTTCTTTTCTCCACTTAAATCACGAGCATCAATAGTTACAGAGCTTTCAATAGCGTCAGTATTAGAAGCTTTACCATCATTACTGTCATTAGTGATTTTTAGAGTATTTCCATTATCAGTAGACGCAATAAATTCATCAGTTAAAGTAATGTTATATCCAGCTTCATTTGCAACTGGGCTATTATCTCCTGTAGAACGCGCTGAAACACCATTACCTACAAGACGAAGCTCATCTATACCTGATACATTTGTCCACTCACTTCTACTAATACTAACTGCTTCAGAACCATCTATGGCAAGAGTATCATGACCTTCACCACCAATTATAGTATCCTGAATTGTCAATCCAGCAGTTGAGTCGTTTAGGTTGTCAAAGATAACAGTATCATTACCTGAACCCATTGTTATTGTTTGTCCACCAAAAGAGTCATTTACATTAGTAGAGAAACGAGCTACTACATCACTTACAGATGCAGAAGCATCAAATGTTTTAACAACAAGTCTCTCTGCTGGCGCAACCCCTATATCTGTTACCGTACCACTTGCTTTATCACTTACTGTACCTGATATATCTAAGTTATATAGATTTGCAGTTGCATCCAAGTTGAGATACTTACCAGCCACACCACCTGTAATAGTAATACTATCTGTATAAGCTGAACCTTGTTCAAGAAGAGTTTTATCATCTTTATCATAAGATTTTGCTAAAAGCTCAATAGTATTACTTTCACTATCTGTATCGTTGATAGTTAAACTGGTTACTGCATTACTGATTTTGTCATCAATTACATTATCCACTCCAGTTGATTGAAGTGCACCATTTGTATTATTGATTGAGATGTCACTATCTGTATAGAGTTGGAAGTTAAATCCAGGGTCTGTATTAACACCTTCACCGATAGTGATAGCTGCCGCGGTTACACCCTCTGCCACATCAAGATTTACAATATTGTCA
>JALTGP010000007.1 GCA_027076905.1 Campylobacteraceae bacterium
TATCCAGCAGGTCGAATAGCAAAATTGTCTCGTGCCATAGTAGTCTTGATAATAGATGGGTCACTTTCAAATTCTTCTTTTGTAAAATTACCTTGCATTAGAGTACTATTATGTTCAAGATAAGAGATTTTAAATCTTGCATTTCTTGTGGCATTTGACTCTAGTTGATGAACATCTTGGTTGATAATATCAAATCTACTACCTTTTGCACCAAGATGTGTATAGAAGCTATAGATAACCTCATTATCAATGGTACTATTGTTGTCGATAAGCTCTATTTTTAGAGTTATATCTTCAACCTCAAACTCATCAAATCCAGAACTGTTTTTATCATAAGAGACAATAGTATAGTCAAAATCACGACCTGCTATTTGAGTATAAAAAGACTCTTTTGCATCTTGTTCCTCTTGGCTTGTTGATGGAGTGCTATTTAGTCCTATTCTCTCAATATTAAATTCTGGAGCATCATCATTGATAATGGTTCCCATACCTCTTCCATTGACAATTCCTATAAATCTAGGAGAGATGATATCTACAAAAAATGTCTCATCATCCTCTATTTTTATATCACCTTTTACTTTTACAGTGATAGTTATCTCATTGGTTATTGGTAAAATAGGAACCATGTTTCCCATTTGGAAGAACGCTCCATCTACCTCTGCCACAGCAGAGTAGTCATCATCTGCTAGAGTAGCTGTTCCATCAGTAATGGTAAACATGAATCCCATTGTGTTCATCATATTTATCATAGGGTTTGCACTTGAACGGTTGATAGAGACAGTAAATGTGAAATCAGTAGTCCCACTGTCTCCCTCTTTTTCTACAACACTGCTACTAATAGAGAGTCCAGGAGGCTCTGATATATTTGCATCAGGACATGATGCACCATCATTGTAAAAGGTTAAAGGAATTGTGGTTGAAAGCTCTTGTAAGTTTCCACTTTGAGTATCTACTTTAAAGAATCCACTTTGACTAGCCATTACATAAATATTTCCTGTTTTATCAGAAAATATTAAATCTATAGAAGAGATAGAATCACTTTGCTCTTCTCCTATTTGACTTATATTTCCTGTTGCAATATTGATTTTGGCAAATTTATCATTTGTACTATTATTCTCATTTTTAATTAGCATAGCATAAAAATTAGTACCTGTTTCATCTATTGCCATATCCCAAAATTTGACACCACTTGATAAATTAATTGTTTTTACAACTGCTTTTTCTTCAATATCTATCTTGTACATAGTATTACTTACATCTCCACTACCTGAAACATAGTAGTTTCCATCTCTATCAAATTCACCTGCATAGAGTTGTAAATTGGTTAAACCTGTAACTACTCCTAAGTCTACAACTATAGCATTTTTATCAATTCTTAGTAAATGATTACCATATAGAGCATACATGAAGTTATCTTTAACATTATATGCAAGGGCATTATATCCACCATCACTACTAACATATCCCTCTCCAATAGGAATATAGGCATAAGGAAGTACATCTCGGTTAATACTATGTAGCCATGTTGAACCACTATCATTACTACCTGTCCCTAATTGACTTCGGTTTGACAGATAGAGTGTCTCGTCACATACAAATGGCTCTTGTGGAGGTATATTTTCGTTATCTCTATAGTCAAAATCCACACCCATTGGAGTAGCGTTTGAACCATCGGCTTGGGTATCATTGTCACTATCTATTAGTCTGAATATAGATTCTATTTTATCATAAGCCATACCTTGGGT
>JALTGP010000008.1 GCA_027076905.1 Campylobacteraceae bacterium
CAGAAATCCCTGGTTGTTCACTATGTATGGGTAACCAAGCAGCCGTTGCACAAAACGCATGGGTATTCTCAACGTCAACAAGAAACTTTGACAACAGACTTGGAAAAGGAAGTCAAGTGTACCTTGGAAGTGCAGAACTAGCAGCTGTTGTTGCACTTAAAGGTAAGTTACCAACTGCTTCTGAGTATGCAGAGATAGTTGCTGATAAAATTAAACCTGAAATGACAGATGAGATTTATAAGTACTTGAACTTTAATAAAGTTTCTAAAGAAGAGTTAGAGGCTATGGTTGGGTAGTTTTTTTAAACTACTTTTATTTTCCCCATCACTTGGTGGGGACTTTTTCTTTTATGAAATAAAATCTGTAATTCTTATTTTTTATTATTTTAATATATTTTTTGCTGTACCTATTAATCTCTTTAATTATATAAGTTTCATTTATTTGTACTTAATTAAGGAAAATAATATTTTTTTATGATGGATATTAGCTTAAATTTCATATACTAATTAAAAGGAAAAATTATGGAAAAGTTGATTAAAATAGTTGTTTTTATATATTTTATTATACTTTATTTTGTACCTTACGATTTAATTGAACCTTCTATTCGTTTCTTTATGCCTTTTTTAAATCCTGACTATGCAAAAATTATAGGATATTTTATTTACTTCATATTCTTATTCATGATTATCTTTTTTTATTTAAAACAATTTGACCTATATTTATTTATAAGTCGTTTAATTAATAAAGAAGATAAAGAAGTAGATATTATTAAAACTAAAGAAAGTGACTATATTACTTGGAAAGAAATAATATTAAATATAGAGTCAACTCGTCATACTTCAATTCTTTCTAAAATCAAAGATTTAGATACTGAAAGTGAAATAAATTTTCCAAAGTATAATCGAAAGTATGATTTTAATATAGTTTTTCTTCATAAAATACGAGAGTTTATTATTTTATTTGAAAATATTTTAGACAAGTTAAAACATAAGGATTTAGATAAAAATCAAGAGAATAATGAAAATAATAAAAATTTTATACAAAATAAATTATATGAACTTTATATTTATAAATATTTATTTAAGATAAAATTAATTTCTATTAAACTATTTTATTATTTAATTCCGTATGCAATACTTTTATTAGCTTTAAAATTTATACCTAATCTTATAGAAAGAGAAGCTTTTATAAATTTTTTTCTAGGTATAAGTATTTTAATTTTTTCTATACCAATTTTAATATTACTGAATAACTTTACTCAGTATCTAAAAGTATATATCTTTAAAGATATGAATATTATATTCTCCAAAAGTTTACTATTAGATATTAGTATTCAAATACTTTTAACATTCGGTATAACTATAATAATGATATGGGGATTTAATCAATTAGACACTAATCCTCATAACTTTCATGATATTTTTATTTTCTTTAAAGATATGATATTTTCTACAGAAATTATTGTTGATGATAAAAATTTAACAAAAACATATTCTTTTTTTATTGACACTGAAAAAAATATATCAAACTATATATTAATAGCAAAAATTATGATTGGAATCATGGGGACTGTTATAATTTTAAATATTATGAATATATTTATAAAAGAGTATGACCAATTTTTCTACGAACAAAAAATTAAACGTTATTTATTGCCTCCTGAACTTTTAAAAGTTTTAGGTTTTTTCTTTGTTTTTATTATATATATAACCTATACTTATATATCTGTCTCTTCGTATCCATATGCAAAGAGTGATATAAATTCGACAAAATCAGAATTTATAATAGATTGTAATGTTACTACTCCATTAAACAGTATTGCAAAAGCAATAGAAGAGAAAGCATCTGTTGAAGATATATTGCCTTTTGGTCTTTTTTTAGCACTTTTTGGAACGTTATTAAGCATATCAAGCAGAGATATTATGTCAAATTATTTTGCAGGTCTTTCTATGAAAATGAATCATCCTTATGAACAAGGTGATAGAGTAAAAATAGGAAGTTCAGAAATTTTAGAAGTGCGAGAGATAGGTATACGAAATGATAAATTTTATGAAATATCTTCAAACTCTATTATCTTTATTCCTCATAGTAAACTGGCTACTAGTACTATTAAAAACTATACCCATCCGACGTTAGATTATCGTCAGAAGTTATCTATTTACGTGAAAGATAGCTCTCCAAGAGAAGCAGAAAGACTATTGTTGGTCTCTGCATTTATTAATACAGGTGTTAAATTACCTAAAATAGATCAAGCTATATTAAATAAAATGAAAAATATAGACTTGAATATATTTAAAAATTATGAAAAGAAAGAACATTCTAAGATTGAAGAAGATTTAAATAATAAAGAGCATAAAATAGTTAAACAAATAAATACTACTTGGGATGAACTAAATAAAATTAATAAAAATTTACTAAATGATAATAAGAAAAAGTATTTTTTTAAAAGTATTTTTATAGAAAAATTACCAATTGATAACTTACCTAAAAATACAAATGATAGAACCATTCTTTCAATTAAAAAAGCTCTTATTGCAATCATTTCTTCTATTGTTGAGTATCAAAATAAAATAAAATCAGATTTTCCATGCAAGAGTGATAAAAATGGTATTAGAAGAAAGTATATGATTTTTGATAAAGAAGATAATAAAAAAAATAAAATTAAAGAATTTTCAGATATTCTAGTTGATATTAGTTTCTATTATTATATGTTAGCAAATAGATTATGGGAATTAAAAGAAGAGCAAACAACATTTAGTCAAAAAAGAAAAATAGACAAAGCCATGACCCAAATTTTAAATGTTCCTCGTGTGACATCCGTTCAGGAATTAAATGATGGCAGTAATTATTGGAAAGCAACACTATTTGTTACATTGGAATTAGGTGAACAATGTGATGAAACATTACACCATATTAATATGTATATAGATAAAATTTGGAATATTTTTTTAGAGGATGAGACTACCCATATGCCTCATCTATAATTCTGAAAATAAAAGTAAATATTTATATTTTGAGAATATGTCGTATTTAATTAAGAGGTATAATTTAAATCATTTATACTCCAAAATATCTTTTACCGTACCGATAGAACAGAAAAAGAGTGCCTCAAAAATAGGATTTATTTTTGTTGTCTTTTCATTTATAGTATCAAACGCCTTAAAATCAAAACCCTCTCCATCTTCTCTAAGTGATGGGCGTACTGAAAAGGTTATGGGGCTTAGGGTTCGCACAAGGTTTAGGGTACGTTTGTACTCTTTACTCTCTCTGTTGGGTAAAAAGTTTCTATTTTTATGTTTCTCTTTTCTCATTTTCTCTATAAGTCGCACTTTGTCATTAAAGATAACTTTTCCCCAGCGGATGGTTCCTAGGTCAAATAAGAAGTCTTGATGTCGGCTACATAGGGGGTGTGATGATGCATCTCTAAGTGCTTCAATCAGCTGTAGAAAAAAGTTAAGACCTCCAAAATTAGTAGCACAGGTGAGGAGAAGTTTATGGTAATGAAGTTTTTCTTCATCGCTTAAGTTATGAAAGTCACACATGGAAGTCCTTGTTGTTAAAAGTGAAGAAATTATACTCTTAAATCATCAACTCCTGCTTTAACTTCTCTTGATTTAACTTTTTGATAAGCTTCTCTTTGAGTGTGCTATAACGCTCTTCATCTATTTTTAGCTTCTCTAGTAGTGGAGGTAACACCTCATCTTTTGCCCAATTTTGAAATATCTTAAACTCTTTTTTTGTCAGTTTTACTTTTAAGATAGCATATAGCTCATCTTCATCTCTTAGTGGCTTAATAAGTTTTCGTATGTGCTTCTCTAGTTCAGTTGTTAGGGGGGTATCGGTTGATATCATTTATCTCTCTCTTCTTTCTATTTTTTCTTCTTTGTCAATAATGTTTTGCATGGAGTCTGCCAACTCTTTATACCACTCTTTATTCTCTTTGTTTACAGTAAAAGTATCAAGGTAGGTGATGTGTACCGTGGAGGAGTGTGCTGTTTTATTATGCTCATTGAGCAGAAGTTTACTATTGGTTATAACAATAGGTTGAATGGTTAGTTGTATCTTTTCAGCAATAATTTTTGTTCCCTCTTTAAAAGGAAGAAGTTTTTGCTTATTGGTTCTTGTTCCCTCTGGAAAAATAGTAACGGTACGTTTTGGGGCTACCTCTTTTGTCTTTTTTACATCACGAAGAAGCTTGATAAGTCCAGTTTTATTATCTCGGTCAATACAAATCATATCAGGTAGTTTGAGGACATATCCAAACCAAGGTGCATCAAAAAGCTGTTTTTTTGCTACCCATCTTAGGTCGGATTGTTCGGCAGCTTCCATGCTAATGATATCTATTATACCTTGGTGATTTATTACAAACATATCGGCACTGTTATTACGCTCTCCTGTGGTCTCTATCTTTCCTCCAATCAAAAGCATAATAATTCGGTTCCATTTATGGAGTATCTTATCGGTACTATTTCTAAAGATAAACATCAATGGTACCATTATTCCTGCGGCAATAAAGGAGATGATGAAAGAGCCGTAGTAAAACCTAATTGTTGCAAACATGCTTGTCCTTAATCCAACCGATAATGCCTTTGTCATACATTATTTTATTGTACTCACCTCGTTCACCCAGTTTTGTGGTGTGATACTCTTGGTCAATATAGACCGATATTCTACTATTTTGTGTGGGTAAAATATATATGGGAGAGCCTGTTTTAATACATATCTTCTCTAAAGGTATAAAAAATGTTAGTAAAATGATGGTGGTGACTACAGCGACAATAAGATAAAAGAAATCTCTTTTCCAAATAAATAGGAGTAAAAAGAAGATAACTAAGCCAAGAAGAGAGAATTTTTTGAGTTTTTCAAAATTATCCTCTCTTGGATTTAAGTCGGTCTGTGCTGCAACTGAACCATCATCAATACTAATGGGAATACTTTTGTTGACAAATGTCTGTTTAATAGTGTCATAATAAGAGAACTTTAGTTTGCTCTGTTTTGAAGGCAAAACAATATAGTATTGTGCTTCCATTTTGGAGCCATCTCTTTTTAGATTTTCCAAACCATCTTTTAGGGCATCTTTGATGTACATATCTTCAAGGTTAGCATCATGTGCTTCCACAGAGATAGCAATAAGATTATTATGCTCATCATAGATAGAGGCTTGGTAGTTTTTTATCTTTAGACCTGATGCGATAACACCTGAGAAGTCCTTACGGTCGGGAAGAGGCTCTACTGGAATGTTAATGCCAACAAGTGTGGTTTTTCGTCCATTGACACTGACTAGAATTTCTGGTATTTGAAAGAGGGTATCGGTGGTTTTAAAGTAGAAGGTGTAGAAAGTTTTTGTACCATTTTTGATTTTGACGGGTTCTTCTAAAATGGGGATTTTATCCCCAATAAATGAGAATTTTATTTTGGTATTCTCGTTACTGTTACTAAGGAAACTGATAGGAAAAACCTGCTTTTCATAAACTCTTTTGGGTACATAGCTGTACTCTACATCAGCAGAGAGTGCGTTAGTAGGAAAAACAGAAAAAAATGTAAACAGAATGAAGAGATATGATTTTAAGTGTTTCATTAGGCAATAAGTCCTTCAAGCATTTTAATACCATCGGTTGATCCTAAGATATCCTCTAAAGCTCTCTCAGGATGAGGCATAAGACCAAAGACGTTTTTGTTTTGGTTACAGACCCCTGCAATGGAGGTAACTGAACCATTAACAATCACAGGCTCTCCATGTGCATCGGAGTAACGTAGAAGAATCTGCTCATTCTTCTCTAACACTTTAAACTTCTCTTCATCAATATAATAGTTTCCATCTGCATGAGCGATAGGGATATTAAGCACTCTATCTTTATCACATTTCTGTAAAAAGTCATTACTGTTGTTGACCACTTTAAGTGTTTGAAACTTTGAGATAAAGTGTAGTCCAATATTTCTTTTTAATGCACCAGGGAGAAGCCCAACTTCGGTTAAGATTTGGAACCCATTACAGATACCCAATACTTTCCCTCCACTGTTTGCAAATGTAATAACAGAATTCATAATAGGAGAAAATTGTGCAATTGCCCCTGAGCGTAAGTAGTCACCATAAGAGAATCCACCAGGGATAACAACCAAATCAGCATTCTTAGGAAGTTCTCTCTCTTTGTGCCATATTACCGTAGTGGTACAGCCTAGTTTTTCAAAGGCATACTTGGTATCCAAATCACAGTTGGTGCCTGGAAATTGTAAGATTGCTACGTGTTTCATTATACTAGCTCGATGGTATAGTCTTCAATAACAGTATTAGCTAAAATCTCTTCAGCCATTTGTGTAACCTCTTTTAGAGCATCCTCTTTGTTATCTGATGTAAGTTTTAAAACAAGTTGTTTTCCCATACGCACATCCTCTACACCCTCAAAATTCATTGCATCTAGTGCATGATGAATTGCTTTTCCTTGTGGGTCTAGTACGCCCTCTTTTAAAAATATATTTACAATTGCTTTCATCTACTTCTCTCCTGAAATTCTATTAAGTACTTCTTCGTATGCCACTTTTAATCCACCTAGACCCTGTCTAAATCTATCCTTGTCCATACTTTCACCTGTATTGGTATCCCAAAATCTAAAGTTATCTGGGCTTAGTTCATCAATGAGAATAATATTTCCATTGACATCTCTACCAAACTCCAATTTGAAATCTATCACGTTCATCTCTTTATCAGCAAAAAAATCTTGCATAATGGTATTAATACGTCGAGCCATAAAACGAATATAATCAAGCTCATCAGTACTCTTAACAAGCTCTAAAATAAGACAGTGTTGGTCGTTTAGTTTTGGGTCACCCAGCTCATCATCTTTGTAATCAAACTCTACAAGTGTAAAAGGAAGAACTTTTCCATCTTCAATTCCAAGGTTTCTGCTTAAACTACCTGTTGCAATATTTCGTACAATTACTTCAATACGAATAACATCACATTTCTTATGTAGCATATTATTATCATCTAGCATCTCAACAAAGTGCGTTGGTACTCCTTTATTGTTAAGTACCTTAAATAACTCCGTAGAAATTTTATTATTTAACGCACCTTTTCCCTCTTCACTTGATTTTTTTTCACCATTAAATGCTGTTAAGTCATCTTTGAACTCTGAGACAAGAAGTGTTGCATCTTCTGTATGCCATATTTTTTTGGCTTTCCCCTCATAGAGTAATTCAGTTTTTTTCATCTTGTTTATCCTTGTTTCTTGTCTGTAAGATTATTTCTTTTGACTAATCATTAATGCTTTTAAAATATCTATTGCACTTTTTAGTTGTGTATCTTTGTAAATCTGCTCTTCTGTGATAACTTTTTTGTTCTCTTTTTTATCCACATCCTCTTTTTTGGTACCATCTACTTTTTGCAGTTCACTCTCTAAGTGCATCTGTAAATCACGCTCTTTAATAGAGATAACATCATCGGCTTTTTTAATTTCGCCAAATGCTACCTCTATATCAGGGGTAACTCCTACAGCTTGAATGGTTCTTCCACTTGGCAGGTAGTATCGTGCTATGGTTAGGCGTAAAGACTCGTTGTTTCCTACAGGCATCACCACTTGAACTGAACCTTTACCAAATGTCTTCTCTCCTACAATTACACCTCTTTTTAGGTCTTGTAATGCACCTGAGACAATTTCACTGGCACTAGCACTTCCCCCATTGACCAAAAGAACAAGAGGGGTTTGTGTGTCACTGTTATTCGTAGTAGCGTTGTAAGTCAAGTTTTCATTTGCCATTTTTCCTTTTTGGCTAACGATAGTTCCTTTATCTACAAACATATCAACGACACCAATGGCTTGGTTAAGTAGTCCACCAGGGTTGTTTCGAAGGTCAATAATAAGACCTTTTCTATTTGGGTATTTAGCAATAGATTTTCTCAAAGAGGAGACAACTTTTTGATCAAATGAGGTGATTCGAAGATATAGAATATTGTCTCCAATGGTTTTTGCATAGACTGATTGAATCTCTATGATATCTCGTATGATATCTACAATAACAGGTTTTGGCTCACCTTTTCTAATAACGGTGAGTTTAATTGGTGTTCCTGGTTTTCCACGCATTAAAGAGACAGCTTTGTCAATGGTCATACCAATAGTAGCCTTTTCATCAATTTTTAGAATGATATCCTGAGATTTCATTCCTGCATCATCGGCGGGAGTTCCCTCAATAGGAGCGATAACGGTTAACGCACCATCTCGCATACCAACAGATATACCAAGACCACCAAACTCCCCATTGGTTTGTACTTGTAACTCTTTAGACTCTTTTGCATCCATAAATGAGGAGTGAGCATCAAGGTTAGTGAGCATCCCTTTGAGTGCTTTGTTAATAATATCACTTGAGTTTAACTCATCTACATATTGCTCTTCTATAATTGAGACAATTTTTGTAAATTTTAGATAGGCTTCAAGTTTTGAAGTTTGGTTCTCCTTCTCTGTTGAGTAAGGGTTATCCGCTTGAACGTTTGTTGCGAAAATTAGAGAAGCAGTAATGGTTGAGATAAAGCCAAAAAGTAGGGCTTTTTTATTTTTAGTAATCATATATTTTATGTAAATCCAATCGTGTGTAATGTCTTGTTCCAAATTAGTTGCTTATTTTATTCAAATCTTACTAAAAGTTCTCTAATCTCAGCGTTGTTTTGGGATATTTTAAACTATTATTGTTAATATGAAAAATTATACTTGACAATGAGAGACTAAACTTGTATAATATTTTTCACTAAAGGTTTGGCAAAACCTTAAAATTATAAGGATTAAAATATAATGAATATATTAGAAAAATTAACACATCAGATGAGTGCCTCAATAGAGTCAGGTATCTCTTTATCACTCCACAATAAAAATCAAGAGGTTGACCCACTTCATCTTTTGTGGGCTTTGTTGGTCAATACAAATTCACTGCTCGTTCAAGCATTAAATAAAATGAATATTGATAAAAACCCAATAGAGCTTGAGCTAAAAAGTAACACTCAGAAGTTGGCATCAGCATCAAGTGTGACAAAAGAGACAATTAGACTCTCTCAAGCCTTGTTGCAATCTTTACAAAATGCAGAGGGGATTATGACGCTAAATGGAGATAGTTATCTCTCTGTGGACAGTTGGATTATTGCAAATATTGAGGAGAAATTTTTTATTGATACCATTGGAAAATATCTTGATTTACAAGAGTTAAAAAAAACATTGGAGTCTATTCGTGGTGGAAAAACCATTGACTCTCAAAGTGCGGATGAGTCCCTAGAGTCATTGGAGAAGTATGGCGTAGATTTAAACCAAAAAGCACTTGATGGAGAGCTTGACCCTGTGATTGGTAGAGATGAAGAGGTGCAACGCATGATGCAGATTTTGATTCGTAAAACTAAAAATAATCCTATTTTAATTGGTGAGCCAGGAACGGGTAAAACAGCAATTGTAGAGGGACTTGCACAACGAATTGTCAATAAAGAGGTACCGTTGAGTCTTCAAAATATGCGTGTTGTCTCTTTGGATATGAGTCGTCTAATTGCAGGAGCAAAATATAGAGGTGAGTTTGAAGATAGATTAAAATCGGTGATTGATGAGGTTAAAGGGGCTTCTAATATTATTCTCTTTATTGATGAGATACATACGATTATTGGAGCAGGGGCGAGTGAAGGGAGTATGGATGCTGCAAATATTTTGAAACCTGCATTGGCACGAGGTGAGCTTCATACAATTGGTGCAACCACACTCAAAGAGTACCGTAAATATTTTGAAAAAGATACGGCGATTCAGAGACGTTTTCAGCCTGTCAAAGTAGAAGAGCCCTCCATCAATGAGGCATTACATATTTTAAGAGGGTTAAAAGAGCGTTTGGAGTCGCACCATAATGTGACCATTACTGATTCAGCACTGGTAGCAGCTGCTAAGTTGTCTGATAGATACATTACAGATAGGTTTCTACCCGATAAAGCGATTGACCTCATAGATGAGGCAGCAGCAGAGCTTAAGATGCAGATAGAGAGTGAACCAAGCTCCTTGGCTAAAGTAAAAAGAGAGATAACCACACTAAAGGTGGAAAAAGAGGCTCTTTTGATGGAGAGCAGTGAGAGAAACAGCATACGTCTTGAAGAGATAGAGAGAGAGTTAGCAGATTTAATTGAAAATGAGATGTCTCTTCAGAGTCAGTTTGAGAATGAAAAGTCTGTTTTTAATGAAGTAGCAGAGATTAAAAGTATGATTGAGACACTGAGAACCAAAGCAAATATTGCAGAGAGAGATGGTGATTTCTCTAAGGTTGCTGAGATACAGCATGGGCAGATTCCAGAGCAGGAGAATAAGCTCAAAGAGTTGGAGAGTCGATGGCAAAAGATGATGAGTATGGGAACACTGCTCAAAAACTCTGTGGATGAGGAGATGATTTCTACTATTGTAAGCCGTTGGACAGGTATTCCTGTTAACAAGATGCTTCAGAGTGAAAAAGATAAGATACTTAATGTAGAGGCTATTCTAAATAGAGAAGTTGTTGGACAAAATCAAGCATTGAAAGCAGTCTCGAGAGCGATTAAACGAAATAAAGCAGGGTTAAGTGAGAAGAATAGACCCATCGGTAGTTTTATGTTTTTAGGTCCTACAGGGGTGGGAAAGACACAGGTGGCAAAAACATTAGCACAGTTTCTTTTTGATTCTGATAAATCATTGATTCGTATTGATATGAGTGAGTATATGGAAAAGCATACAGCAAGTAGGTTGGTGGGGGCACCTCCTGGCTATGTTGGATATGATGAGGGTGGACAGCTAACTGAAGCAGTAAGAAGAAAACCCTATTCTGTTGTGTTATTTGATGAGATAGAAAAAGCACATCCAGATGTTTTTAATACGCTACTTCAAGTATTGGATGATGGACGATTAACAGATAATAAAGGGGTAACGATAGATTTTAAAAATACGATTATTATTATGACTTCAAATATCGCTTCAGATAAAATTATGGCATTTGATAACCTAGAAGAGAGAGAAATAGCTGTAAATAATGAATTAAAAAAATATTTTAAGCCCGAGTTCTTGAATCGTCTGGATGATATTGTTATCTTTAATCCATTGGATTTGGATGCAATTACAAAAATTGTAGATATTATGTTTGTTAATATACAAGAGAAGTTGGAAGAGAGAAATATCAAGGTCTCTTTAACTGTGGCGGCTAAAAAGCATATCGCTTTGGTTGGTTTTGACCCTGACTATGGAGCAAGACCATTAAAGAGGGCATTGTATGATGAGGTAGAAGATGTATTGGCAGAATTAATTTTAGAAGATAAGCTTTTAGATGGTTCAGAGATAGAGTTTGATGTAAAAGATAATGAAATTACTTTTAATGTTAAATAATATTAATAAAATAGTTTATAAAAAAGTCACTTTCTTCTAAGTATTTTTATCTTATTATTATGATAATTAATATGGAGAAAATATGACTATATTTCAACTTTTACTTTTTGTCATTGCGGTGGCAGTATTTATAATGTTTTTTAAACAACTTTTTTCAGGTGATTTACCTACCAATAAAATAGATATTGACCCAAATATGGACAAAGAAGATGTGGTTAAGGTAACTCAATTTGATACTCAGGTTCTAGGTGGTATGCCTAGGGTTTCACGGGTTCAGCAATTGATAGCAATGGCGGATGAGGCGATAGATAAACAGGATTTTTCAGAAGCAGACAAAGCACTTTCTAGTGCTTTGATTTTGGAAAAAAATGATATAAATATTTTATTAAAATATGGTTTTGTATTAATTTCGTTAAAGAGGTTAGAGGATGCAAAAGATACCTATTTAGAGATATTAAATCTTAATGAGAATGAAGATATTGCTCATGCTTCATTGGCAAATGTCTATCACAAGCTTAATGAGAATGAGTTAGCACTGTATCATCATCGAAAATCAGTAGAGATTGACGACAGTTATGCTCCTCACTATTTTAACTATGCAAATACTCTTTATGATTTATCAGTAAAAGATGAGGCGTTGGTTTATTATAAAAAAGCTTATGAATTGGACTCTTCATTAGAAGAGGCGATACGTATGGTAAAAGAGCTTTCATCCAAGAGCAATTAGTATAAAGATTTAATAGATGATAATCGAAGATTTTTATGAATACATTATTGCCCTATGTTTTATATTTCTTGTTATTGTTTTTATTCTAAGATATTGTCTTGCTCAGTATAAAAAAAATCTTATCTCTTTTATTCAATTAAATACTAATATTATGCTTCTTTCTACCAAAGATAAAATAATTTCAATGAATAAAGTGGGACTAGATTTTTTTGGTTATAGCTCATTAGAAGAGTTGACTGCTGAGCATATCTCTATTAGTGATTTTTTTATTGAGACTGAAAACTGTATCAATAAACATACCTATGGAAAAAAATGGTTAGAGAAAATTTCTAAAAACCCTAAAGGTAATCACACGGTTAACATTAGAGGAGAGATGGATATTGTTTCTCAATTCTTTTATATCAAGGTAAGCAAGATGAGATACAATGATACCTATTTGATTGGTCTCAATAACATATCTAATTTGATACGAGAGAAAGAGGAGATACGTACCATTGCTGACCATGATGCCTTGACACATATTTATAACCGTGTCAAATTTAACAGTATGTTTACACAAATTATTGATAATTCACTACGTTATAATGAAAATTTTTCTATTATACTATTTGATATTGACCATTTTAAAAATGTAAATGATACCTATGGACACAATGTGGGAGATAGGGTTTTAATTGAGCTGGTAAGTTTGGTGAGGATAGGGGTAAGAGACAAAGATGTATTTGCCCGATGGGGAGGTGAGGAGTTTGTTATCTTATGTAAAAGAACAAGCTTACGACAAGCTGAATCACTTGCGACTAGGCTTCGTAAAGATATTAAGGACTATACGTTTGAGGTTGTCAAGAAGCTAACCTGTAGTTTTGGTGTCTCTCAGTTTCACATAGAAGATAGCAAAAATGACCTCTTTCAAAGGGTTGATGAAGCCCTTTATGAAGCCAAAGATAGAGGACGTAATCAAGTTGTTATAAAATAGCTCAATGCATTTTTATAGCTTAAACTGTTAAGTTTTACTCCTTTGTAGGCGATATCAAAAGCTGTTCCATGGTCAACAGAAGTTCTTATGATAGGTAAGTTTAGAGAGATATTAATTCCCTCATCAAAATAGAGTGCTTTGAGTGGGGCTAACCCTTGGTCATGATACATTGCCACAAAATAGCGATAATTTTTACGACTATTTGGTGTAAAAGCGACATCAGGTACCAGTGGCTCTGTGTAGATTTCTTTTTTTATTTTTTGATGTGTCAACGCTCTAGCTTCTCTAATATACTGCTCCTCTTCTCCCAATACACCACCGTCTCCTGCATGAGGATTAACACCCAGTAGTGCAATTTTCTCTTTCTCTTTTAGCTCTATACTATTATAAAAGTCTATTAAAAATTGAGATAGTTTTACCACTTTTCCTATTTCAGTAGGGACCTCTTTCAGAGGGATGTGTTCTGTATAGAGTGCGATATACATTTTAGGACAACCTAACATCATAATCGCAGAAGCCTTAAAAAAGTCTCTGAGGGCATCTGTATGACCTTTATAGTCGATATCTGCTAACTCCCATGCCTTTTTATGGATAGGCAGTGTCATGACCCCCTCAACTTTTTTATCTTTTGTAAGTTTGACTGCTTTTTCAAAAGAGGAAAAAGCATAGGCTCCACTCTCTTTTGTTATTTTGGCAGGTTCTATTTTAAAAATGGGGGCGATACCTTCATGCAAATTAAAGTCATTAGGAATAGAGATATTTAGTAGTTTTGAAGCCTGTTGGAGCATATCTCTGTCTATACAGTAGAGTGGCTCAACTATTTTTTTTATCTTTTCATGATTTTCAAGGGCGAGTTGGATACCTATCCCATTTAAGTCTCCAATACTTATTGCTATTTTTTTCATCATCTGTATCTATCTAATAAGTAGATTTTTCATATCTATAATCGCCTCTTCTAATCCTGAAAAAATAGACCGTGCAATGATACTTTGACCGATATTTAACTCCTCTATGCTCTTAATCTTTACAATATTTTGTACGTTTTGATAATTTAGCCCATGACCTGCTGCTACTTTTAATCCTAATTTCATCGCATCAGATGAGAGTAGGCGTAAGGTGGTAAGCTCCTCTTTTAACATTTTAGATAAGGTTGCACGAGAGAGTTCAAGTGATGGAATGGAGTGGTGGGTATTGTCAAGATTTCCAAAGAGCATCGCATATATGTTGGCATATTTCCCTGTGTGAAACTCTATCCACTCGACACCAAAATTTTTGGAGACAGTAACATTTTGTATGGTGGGGTCAATGAAGAGTGAAACCTCTATTTCATTATCTTGTAATCGTTGTATGGTAGATTTTAGTAGTGACTGCTCACCTAAAATATTGAGTCCACCCTCCGTTGTTACCTCTTCTCTTTTTTCAGGAACAAGTGTAACCCTATGGGGTTGTAGCTCACAAACTATATCAATAATCTCAGTGGATAAAGCACACTCTAAATTAATAGGCATAGAAGAGAGCTTGATAATATTAATAGCATCACTCTCTTGAATATGTCGTCTGTCCTCTCGTAGGTGAATGGTTATCTGGTCAGCTCCAGCTTTTTTTACAATGCCTAGTGCATCAAGTGGGTTTGGGTCTGCTATCTTTCTAGCCTCTCGAAGAACTGCAATATGGTCAATATTTACGCCTAGTTTCATCTCTATCCTTATGTAAAAATTATCTATTATCCAAAAAATGTAGGGTTAAATTGTGAGTAGGGGAGGGGAATATCCCTCCTCTTTTAGGGGATTTAAAATTTCAGTAGTTTCTATTTTATAATCTCAAAAACAACACGACGATTTAATAACCTTCCCTCTTTGGTGTCATTACTGGCAATAGGTTGAAGTGAACCTAGACCTTCTGTTGTTAAGATACTATTATCAACACCTTTTGATACCAAGTACTCTTTTACTTTTCTAGCGCGTTTTGCACTTAGTTTTAAGTTATACTCATCTTTACCTCTATTGTCAGTATGCCCTTGAATATTGTAGTGGTAGTGTAGATTTTCACTCATGACCTTTGCTACATTATCAAGTAGTCTTTTACTTGTTGTGGTTAGTTGCATACTATTATATTTAAACTCTACTTTTGTCAATGAGAAGGTATCAAGAAGTTTTTTCTCTTCAGCTTCCCCTTTCTCTTTAGCTAATTTAGCCAACTTCTCTTCTTCGGCTTTTTGAATAGCAAGTTTTTCAGCCTTCTCTTTCTCTTTAGCCAATCTCTCCTTTTCAGCCTTTTGAGCCATGAGTTTTTTAGCTTCCTCTTTCTCTCTGGCTAAAGTAGCCAATTTAATTTCTGTTTCTTCTAATGTTTTAGTAAGATTCTCCTCTACACTTTTATCTTTTTCAAGAGTCTCTTTTAATTTAAGGTTTTCTTCCTCTAATGTTTTCTTTTTTTCAAGCTCAGCTGTAAGGTTACCTTCTAGGT
>JALTGP010000009.1 GCA_027076905.1 Campylobacteraceae bacterium
AACTAAACAAATATCTTTAACTCTAATTTTCCTTGAATTACGGGGAGTAGTCCTGCGTCAAACTATAGCTAAATCTATTCGTTTATTTACCTATGAAAACTGGCACTTATTTAATTTGCATTCCTTAGTTCAATTACCGATGTGGCTCTTTTGAGAGAAAAAGTGCCAACCCTATAATAAGGTAGAGCAGAGGAGTCTCAATACTCAAAGAGCCATAATCTGTGAGGGTAAATATCTCATCTCGATGCACTAAAAATAGTGCTACAAGCATATTAAAAACAATAATGGCTCCTGCTACTCTAATATAGTATCCAGAGATAAGCAGTAGAGGAGCAAAAACCTCTCCTACATATACCCCATAGGAGACATACTCTGCATAAGGGACATTATAGGATTCAAGCAGTGGAATAATAAAATCAACTCCATTTAAAACCTTATGTACGCCATGAAAGAGCATCAAAACTCCAAGACCTATCGTTAATACTCTAAATGTCCAATCCAAATCAATTATTCTGTTCAATTTCATTTTCATATATCCTTTTTTGTTTATATTGTAGCGTAAAAAATAGAAAAAATAGAAAATTATCATTTTTTTCTCATTTTTTTTACTATTTTTACTTACGCATAAAGATAAAGTTATCTGTTTCAATTCTTCTTTTGCTTTATTTCTTTCTAATTAAACTATCCAATTTTGAAAAGATTTGTCATCTATAAAATTTCGAATTTGAGGTATTAATATTTCAAACATAAGCTTATCTTTTTCTATAAATTTACAAGTAATAATGCCAAAAGAACATAATGGTAAATCATCAAATCTACCACACATTAAATTCATAGTTTGTCGATTCTCTTCCTTGTCAAATTCTTCAAATATTTTTTTTATTTCATCTAAATTAATTTTTTTTATTTTTTATAATCTCCTCAATACTTCCAGACCTCTCATCCACTTCCTCACACAAAGACCTAAACACTCAAAAACACTCCAAAACCAAAGCCAATTTCAAAAGCGACTCCAACGAAATCTATCCAAAACGCTCAAAGCGTTTGAGTGACCCAAGGCTGACACCTGAACGAGAGGCAAGTTCGGGTTGGGTGTAGCCTAGGAATGCAAATTAAAATAAGTGCCAATTTTCATAGGTAAATAAACGAATAGATTTAGCTATAGTTTGATGCAGAACTACTCCACGTAATTCAAGGAAAACTAGAGTTAAAGATATTTGTTTAGTTGCCTTTAAAATTTGGTAGTTATTTAATCTGTATTCCTAAGTACCTGACCATAATAAATGACATATTTTAATAAAATGAGCCTAAATGTGTATCTGAGATAAAAATGGATTTATACATTTAGTGTTACTTTTGTTTTGATTATAGTATATTTACTAAAGATTTAGATATAATGTTAACTAAAATTTACTTTTTAAATAAAAAATGCTAAAATGTAAAACTAAACTAACAAAATGAGACTCTATGCTAAAGATATTTGCCAATAACCAACCATCAGGAGAGCTTGACTATAATGACTCCTCCAAAGAGTTTATTTTTAACTATACCCAAGACAACCCTATCTCTTTAACCATGCCTTACCGTAGCAAAAGTTACCTCTCTTCTTATTATCTTCATCCTATTTTTGATATGAGTATGCCTGAGGGGTATCTGTTTGAGTTACTTAAAAACTTACTGATTAAAGAGTATGGAAAGATTGATGATTTTTTACTCTTTTCTCATTTGTCTCGTT
>JALTGP010000010.1 GCA_027076905.1 Campylobacteraceae bacterium
TAACGTAATTTAAATTTATAATTCGAATTTATCCTTTTTTAAGTATTACTTTAAATATAAATTGCTAAGATTCAATTATCAAAACGACATAAAGGATAAGTATGAAAAAAATTATAATTGCAAGTGCTATTGCAGCAGCATGTGTAACAACCGCCTCAGCAGATTTCAGTTTTGGAGATATGTTCAAAGACATGAAAGATGCAGCAACAAGTATGAGTAAAGATGCAAAAGATTCTGTAGCATCAATGAAAGATGGAGCTGTTGAAACTTCTAAAAGTGCTGAAAGAACAGTAACTAATGTGAGTGCTGATGCAAAAGATTCAACTGTTAAAGTATCAGATGACCTTAAAACAGCAGAGGTTTCAACTTCTAAAGATGTTAGAGATTCAACTGTTGAACTTGCAGAAGATACATCTGATTCTATCAAGAGTACTACAAAAGATTTAAAAGACTCATCTACTATTGCTTCAAAAGATATGAAAGATTCTGCTACTGCGGTATCTAAAGATGTAGCTGATACAACTAAAACAGTTTCAACTGATACAAAAGATTCAGTAAAAACAGTTTCTGATAATGCAACAGATACAACTAAAACAGTTTCAAAAGATACAAAAGATTCAGTTATCACTGTCTCTGATGATACAAAAGATTCAGTTAAAACAGTTTCTAATGACACAAAAGACTCTGTAAAAACAGTTTCTGATGATGCAACTGATACTACTAAAACAGTTTCAAATGATGCAACTGATACAGCAAAAACAGTATCTGATGATGCAAATGACGTAACAAAAGACGAAAAAGATAAAAAATAGATTTTATCTTCTTTAACAAAGCCCATGAAGACATGGCTTTGTTTTTTATCCTATCTCTTCATATGGTAAAATAACTCATGAGAACTTTATTTAAATATCTATTTGTACTATTGAGTCTATTCATTCTGCTCCTACAGTATTTTTTCAATACCTCGTCAGGTAAGAGTAGTGTTAATAGTTATTTAAGTAAATATCTTTCAGAAAAAAGTAAAAAAGAGATAGTTCTCTTAGATATCACTTTTACTGACTTTACCTACGATAATGGCTTTAGAGCGAGAGGTGTTAGTTCTGATTTTGGTGGTCGTCTCTATTTTGATTACAATATAAATAAAAGTGAGATTGTATTTCGATTAGAAAAACTCTCTTTGGAAAAAATATTAAATAATCTCTCTTATCACGTTCAAATGACTGCTGATATATTTGGTACCATAACCTATGATATTAAAAATAAAATAACACTGTTTGATAATCAACTACGAGGAGCAAGGTTGATTAAAAACAGGATGACCAATAGGGTACTTACCAATATCAATATTGATATAACAAAATATATTTATGATAAAAGTACCTTCAAGGGTTACTATTATGACTCTCTACTTTCAGGAGATTTGAAAATAGACAGTGGAAGAGAGTATCTCTATTTTCAAGAGCTTAGAGTATATTCTAAAACAAAAGTAATTAACTCTTACTTTCATATAAAAATGGAAGGTCAAAAGGTCTCTGGAAAAATTAAAGGGACAATTAAAGAGCCTAAATTCACTATTAATGTTACTAAACTACTCAAAGACCAATTTCAAAATAGGGCAAAATCTCTATTTAATAATTTTTTTAATTAGTAAATATCTTCAATTAGTTATTATGATTACTTATAAATATTAAGTAGTTAAACTGATAATTAATGATATAATTCATCTATCTAAACGATTAAAGGATTACAATGAATAAAACCCTAATTATGAGTGCTGTTACAGCTACACTTATCACTACTGCATCGGCAGATTTTAGTTTTGGTGATATGTTTAAAGATATGAAAGATGCGGCTACAAGCATGAGTAAGGATATGAAAGATAGCGTTACAGCAATGAAAGATGGAGCCGTTGAGACCTCTAAGAGTACAGAGAGAACTGTAACCAACGTAAGTGCAGATACTAAAGATACAGCTGTAAAAGTTTCTGATGATGTTAAGGTAATAGAAGTAAATAGTACCGAAAATATAAAAGATTCCACTGTAAAAGTAGCTGAACAGACAAAAGACTCTGTTAAAAGTACAACAAGTGAGATAAAAGATGCTTCAACAACGTTGAGCAAAGATGTTAAAGATGCAACAGTAGCTGTTTCAAAAGATGCTACCACAACAACTACAGCAGTGTCAAAAGATACAACTGATTCTGTTAAAACTATCTCTAATGATACAGCAGATACTACTAAATCAGTATCTAAAGATACAAAATCGTCAGTAACAACAGTTTCTGATGACTTAAGTGATACAACAAAAACCATTTCAAATGATTTAAATAGTTCAGCAAAAACTGTCTCTGATAATGCAACAGATACAACAAAAACAATATCAAACGATTCAAAAGATACTGCAAAAACAGTTTCAGATGATGCCAATGATGCAACAAAAGATGCAAAGTAAAATTTTACTTTAAATTTCAAAGCTACTAAGTAACTCTTGGTAGCTTTACTTCTAAAGATTTATTTCTATTAAGTAAAATATCACATATTTATTGTTAAAATTAATACTTAAATATAAAGGTATTCCCATGAAAAAAATCTTATTGATAAACGCTCTTCTCTCTTTAGGCATCACCTCTTTGGTGGCAAATGCTACTTTGGATGAGATGTATAAAGAGATGAGAGATATCGCAACTGTTGAGGTTCAAGAAAAAGAGTCAACTCAGATAACCAAAGAGGTGACTCCACCAAGTACGTTTATAACCGTAAAAAAAACAGAGCCAATACCTCAACCCGTAGAAATTAAAAAAGTAGAACCAAAAAATGTGGAGATAAAAAAAGCAGAAGCCAAAATGGTTAATGTTGAAAAAGTTGAATCAGCAAAAATAGAGGTAAAACAGAGTGCAACAGTAAGAGTCGAGAGTAAAACTACTACTGTTCCTGTTGTTGTTCCTGCGATTATTGCCATACCTAATCCTGTGGTAGCAAAAGAGATTTCTCGTGTGAAGGTTCCAGATGTTCATATTTCTATTCCTAGTGTTCCTAAAATTCCAGAAGTTCCAAAAGTGATTGATGTGGATGGTAAAATACACAATGCAGTTAACCATTCCATAAAATTTTCAAAACGTATTCCTCCAGGGTATACTGGACCTAGATTTGGTAAAAAGGATATTGTCGTAAAAGCTGTTGTCAAAGAGGTAAAAGTAGGAGAGGTGAATGCAGGGAAAATATCAGCCTATCTACGAGGAGAACTTTTAGAGGTGACTGATGTTGAAAAGAGATTAAAAGATGCAGGATTTACACTGTTGACCTCTGCAAAACTTGATAAAAAAGGCAAGTTGGTTAGTGTGGTATTTACCAATAAAAATTTGATTGCGATGGCGAGTAAAGCAAACAGAGGTTTTGCCTCAACACTTCGTGTGCTTATTGACCAAAAATCAAAACAGATTAGTATCACCAACCCACTCTACCTACTTAAGGGCTTCTTGCAAGATGATTTTGATAAAGAGAAAGCGACCGAAATCTTAACAGCTTTAACCTCCAAATTTGAAAAACTAAAAGATTCAGGTGATTCGTTAAAGTTTCAACTGCTTCCAAAATACCAATTTATGAGTGGTTTACCTTACTACAAAGATACTATTGTCGTAGCAACTGGTGATAATCTTGTAGAGAAAATTAAAAATAATAAGCGTGTTTTCTTTGAACAAAAACTAGATAATGGTTCAGTAGTAGTTGGGATAAATCTTAACAAAAGAACCAATGGTTTCCTTAAAAAAATAGGTGCAAAAAATGCAGCTATGTTACCACTTTTGGTACTAATAGAGGGAGGAAAAGCTATAATATTAGACCCTAAGTATTACATTTCAATTATGTACCCTAGATTGACAATGTCAGAGTTTATGAAGATTGCAACGATTCCAGATGCAATGGTTAAAGACTCAAAAAGAGTCTTTAGATAAAGAGTTTAAAAGAGGGGCTATTTCGCCTCTTTTAATCTTCTTAATAGGTCAAGTTTCATCTCAAAAAGAAGTGCTTCTCTTTGGTATAGTTTTACTTTGTCTTGAGCTATTTCAGCTCCAAGTTTTGCTAAATTTACTTCCATCTCTTCAATGGTAATCTTGTTGTTTGTTATCTCCTCTTTTGCAAGAAGTGTTGTTGTTGTCAATATTGCACCCACTGTGAATATTTTTATCATTTTTGTCATTCTATTCCTTTTAATCTAATATAAATTACACAAAAAGTATATCAACTTTTTGTGTAATATCAAAGAAATTATTATTATTATTGTAACTTTATCATGTAGAAGTTTTTACTTCTGCTATAACTGTCACTTTCTCCTACAATGATAATTTTACCATCAGAAGTTCTACTAATCGCATGAGCAATATCTTTATTTTTCTCTCCAAAAAGTTTTGACCAGATGAGTTTACCCTTTTTATCCAATGCAATTACATAATTATCATAGTCTCCTTTTCCCATTGAATTGGTTGACCCTGCTACCATAAACCCACCATCTTTAGTCATGGTAATGGCATTTCCCTCATCATAGTAGGCAAATCCATAAATTTTATGCCAAATAAGCTTTCCATTTTTGTCAAAGTACATTACCGATAGGTCGGTCTGCTCTGAACCAAAAGAGCGTGTTGCCCCTGTGGCTACAATACCACCATCAGGAGTAGGAGCAACAGCATTTAGTACATCATGTTGTTTTTCTCCTAGGGTTCTTGCCCAAATCTTATCCCCATTTTGATTGAGTTTCAATAAAAAAAAGTCAGCATTACCAGCTCGACTCACCTCACGTGAACCGACCATCATAAAGTTACCATCGGCGGTACGGGTGAGTGCTTTTGCCTCTTCGGATTTTTTACCTCCAATATGTTTTTCTGTAATCACTTTACCATTTTTATCAAGACGAATAATATAGATATCTTTGTATCCCTTTCTTGAAAAAGATTCACTGTCTCCAACAATCAATGCTCCCCCATCATCTGTCCCTGCGATTCCACCCGCATACTCATCTCTAAGCCCACCAAAAGTTTTTCTCCATATAGTTTTACCATCAAGAGCAACTTTTGCCACATAGAGGTCTCTGTCCGAATTATCATTAAAAGACTTTCCTGAACCCAAAATCAAGAGGTTTCCATCTTTAGCACGTGTAATTGCCACTCCTCTATCTTGTTTTTTGCCCTGAATCATCTTTCGCCATTTCATTTTACCATTTTTATCAATACGTACCACACAGATATCATTCCGAGAAGCTCCATAGGATTTACACTCACCAATAATGGCAGAATCTCCATCTTCAAGCATAACAATACCACGAGCTATATCATCCTCTTCTCCTCCATATATCTTCTCCCAAACCGTCTCAAAAGCAGGTTCTTTAGTCTCTTTTTTTTGTTTTGGGGCATCAGCATAGAGATAGGGAGCTAGAATAAGCGAGG
>JALTGP010000011.1 GCA_027076905.1 Campylobacteraceae bacterium
AGACTCTCTATTCTAAAAGGTTGAATTGTTGCTTTAGCTTTTTTATAGGTAAGGTTAAGTTTTTTATCTTCTCTATTAAACTCTTCTTCTAAGCAACTAGCTATGCCGATAGTTGTTTCCCCACGCTCTTTCTCACATCTATAAAAATCTTTACTAAAAGGTTGCTTTTGATGTATCTCTTTGACCACTGTAGGTTCACTATTTTTCTCTTTTATATCTTGACATGCTGTAAATAGTAAACTTGTGGTTAGTAAAATTTTTGTTGTCTTTTTCATACGGTTTTTCCTTTTTTTAATGAAATTTTTATCTTTGTCACGAGTTAAAATCTATTACTCCTTTTTCATGTATCTCACATTGAGGGTTATGTTCCCATGCAATATACATCATTAAAAAAGCTACAATAGTACTTACTGTGGTTGATATGATGATACTGTTTTTCATTTAAATTCTTGTTTATGGGTTTGGAGACTATTCTACTCTTTCTCTAATTGTATGAGGTTAATTTAGTGGAAACATTATATAATGGTTAGACTTAATATTTAACAGTATAAAAAGGAAAAAAATGAAAAGAGTAAAAAAAGCCATATCCCTAGCTGTACTGATGATTGTAGCTGTTGGTTGTAAATCAACAACATCCAACGGCATATCCCCTACTGTAAGCAACAATCAAACAAATTCAACCTCTAGCAACTGTAAACTTTACCCCTACAAATCAGCCATTATAAAATATAAGCAAAAAGATAAAGTGCTTATATGGGATGATTGGGGACGGAAAACTTATGAATCTCGACATAAAGAGAGTGATATTATCATGATAAATAATGGGTTAGAATATAGAATAAATCATAATTACAAGAAGATAACCAAGATGAGAAATATGGTTATGGACTGGCTTATTGTTGCCAATAAAGATTTACGAGCTTATTATGTAGCTACAGAGGCAGATGATGCATTAATAAAAACAGGAGAGCGTGAAAAAGTTGCAGGACAAAGTTGTAATGTTTGGATAAATTCTGTTCCCTCTCCTAGTACACGATATTGTCTCTATAACGATTTAATACTTTTGAAAAAAGAGACTTATGATTGGCAAAATAGTAAAAAATGGAAAATAGTCAAAGAGGCGTATGAGGCTAAGTTTAACACAGCTATTGATAATAAGCTCTTTACAAAAATCCCTAACTATCCGACAAGGGACATGACCAAATATACCACGGAAGAGATACATAAACTTTTAAAAGAAGAGCCAACTCAATACAAAAACTCATTAAAAGTTGCCAATAAAGTTAAAACAAAAGGGGAGAGACACAGAGAAAGCATTCGAGACCATAATGTACAAGATAAAAGGATGTTAGAGGTTTATTTGAATCATCGTATTGCTAACAGGAAGAAATAATGAGAAGAAATAAGCATAAAATAGTTTCAAAATTTATAGTCGTAGCCACAATCGCCACTATTTTCACGGCATGTACAACAACAAAACATACATTAGCGAGGACAACCGATAGAGTAAAAGTTTATAAAAAATCAGAAGTTATATCATCGTATGATTTGAAAGCTTATGAGAGTGATATAAAATTTGACTCTGACACACTTGTAGGTTTTTCTTTTACAGAAGAGCCTAAAAAGCGTCAAGATAATTATCGACAAGTTCCAATTGCTCCTGGGGAAAGACCCCTTAACTTTAGTGATATTGATGTCAATATTGACCTTTGTAAACATTGGA
>JALTGP010000012.1 GCA_027076905.1 Campylobacteraceae bacterium
AGGTGATAACAATAACTTAAGTAAATCTACCCTATAATACAAAAAAATAAAAGAGACCTAATGCCAAGAAAACCAAGAATAGAAATAGCAGGATATTATCATATGATTACGTTCACCTGACCCCTATATTTGTTTAATTATATTCTTAAATACTTAAAAAAATAACCAAACTATTTTAATTGAGCAAAATCTCACATTTTTTCACATCATTTCAAAAAACTTTCATTTTCAAAAGAGTATCATCTCTTATAAACATCATAAGGAGAGTTAGAGATGAAGAAGTTTTTATGGTCATTAAGCATCATAGTATCTATGTTGGGTTTAGCGAGTTGTGGAGGTGGAACTAGTGACGAGGCTAAAGAGCTACTGCAACGCCTGTTACGTTTGGTGGGGATTCCCCATGATATTGTGGTCAATATCTGTCAAGATGATAATGAAAATGGATTTTGTGAAAGTATAGAACCACATGTTAGTATTGTTGTTAATCAAAATGATACTGCTGATAGCCTTTGGCAAAAAATTACCCAAACAGCTAGTGGAGAGTATCTGTTAGAGACTTATGACCCTACCAAGCCTATTTTACTTGAACTTCAAGACCCAAAAAATATTCAATACAATGATGGTAAATTTATCCTTGAATTTAATGGATTCGAGAACAAAGAGCAGAACAGTACCAAAGAGTTATCAGCCATTCAATCCTTAGAAGATGCAGGATATTTAACAGCCGATGAGACCAAATTCCTTAAAGCACTAGAGAACAGAGAGGTGGTTGATAGAGTTATTTTTGAGAGTTTAGAGAACAACTATAATCTATTAAGAGATGAAAATCTATCTAATAAAATAGCCGTAGATAAAAGTTTGGAGTCTTTGGCTTTGGGATTACAAGAGTTGGATATATCCAAAGATCTTCCTGCTAAAGTTGTTTTGTGTGAAGATAATGCTAGTTGTATACAAGAGGTAACCACCACAACCTCAAAAGAGCTAAATATCACCCAAGAAGAGGCAGAGGTGATTGCTGACGAGGTAAAAAAAGAGAGCAAACCCATATCTAAAAAAAATATAGCCGATGGATATATTGTAAAACTCTCTGACCCTATAGAGTTAAGATGTGGTGATAAAACTTATCAAAGCTCATTGGTAGTGGGTGCAAAAGGAGCAGTCGAGTTTGAAGATGCTGATATTACAGATGATTGTACCATGGTTGTACCAAGCAGTGCAATTATAGATGCCAATAACAATGGCTTATATGATAGTAGTGATAAACCATTAGGATTTGAGATGAAAGGAGAGGCAAAAGGTTCATTTGTAACCCCATTAACCACACTACTTCTTAGCAAAAAAGCCAAAGGTGAAGAGGTATCTATTTTTGAGAATATGGTTAAAGATTTTAACCCTGTAAGTTCAGCATCAGCCGTGGGATTATACCAAGGAGCAAAGAAAAATCAAATTCAGAAGCTTATCGTACTAATGGAGATACTCAAAACGGCTTTAAAAGAGGGGGTAGATGTTTCTGCTATTAATTTGTCTCAAATACTATCTAATATTGATGTTAAAGATATGGATATAGATGCAATGATTGCAGGATTGTCTGATAGCATTCGACTTAAAATTATGGATGCTCTAAAAGCGAGTGACTTTTTAAATCTTATTGGTCAGCTTGATAAGTTTGATACCTCTAAGGTGAATCTAAATACATTAATAGTCAATGTGAGTGATGGGG
>JALTGP010000013.1 GCA_027076905.1 Campylobacteraceae bacterium
TTCAATCGCTTTCTCTATCCGAGAAATCGTCTCCTCAACCCCAATTATCATCATAATCTCATCTACTCCAGAGCCTGTCATAGAACCCAAAAGGCTTACACGCAACGGCATACCAATTTTTCCAAATCCTATCTCTTTTTGGGCTACTATTTTTTCTATAATAGCATGATAATCAGCAGGAGTTTTTAGGCTATCTTCTGCATCTTTCAAGGCTGTTACAAAATCGGCTAAAATCTCTTTTGCTTCCCCTTTAAACGCTTTTTTTACATTTTTAGCATTATACTCTGTTGGTGCATCTAAAATTAGATTGACCTGCTCTGCTAACTCAACCATTGTTTTACTACGCTCTTTTGTAGCCTCTAAGATTAAATCTCGTTTGACGTGAGTTGTAATATCCACACCATACTCTTTTAGAAGTATTGAGAGTTCCTCATGTGGCTTGTTTTTGATATAGTGAGCATTGAGCCATAGAAGCTTATCAAGGTTATAGTTTGATGAACTTTTGTTGATGTTTTTTGGGTCAAAAAGTGATATCATCTCTTTGATGCTAAATATCTCTTGGTCTCCATGACTCCAACCCAAACGAATAAGAAAGTTTAAAAGTGCTTCGGGGAGATAACCCAGTGTTTGATACTCCATCACATCGGTTGCACCATCACGTTTTGAGAGTTTTTTACCCTGCTCATTGTTTATCATGGCTACATGGTAGAAGTTTGGTATCTTAAGCCCTAACGCCTCATAGACCACTATCTGTTTTGGGGTGTTATAGAGATGGTCGTCCCCACGAATAACATCGGTTAAGCCCATAAGAGCATCATCAATGGCAACCACAAAATTATAGGTAGGTACGCCTCCTGCTCTGGCTATTACAAAATCATCGACTTCACTTGAAGCGATAACAATCTCACCCTTTACGCCATCGTTAAAGATAATATTACCCTCTGTTGGTGCTTTAATACGGATAACAGGCTCAACTCCCTCGGGTGGTGTTCCTGTAAAATCACGATAACGTCCATCGTAACGGGTACGCTCACCTTTTGCCATCTGCGTTTCACGAAGTTGTGTTAACTCCTCTTTGCTCATATAGCATTTATACGCTTTTCCCTCTTGAAGTAACTGCTCAACATACTTAGCATAGAGTTCAAATCTATTTGATTGAAAAACTGCCTCTCCATCATAAGACATTCCTACCCAATCAAATGCCTTTAAAATAGCTGTTACAGCCTCTTGTGAATTACGAGCCAAATCCGTATCTTCAATTCTAAGAAGAAATTGACCTTCATTTTTTTTAGCCCAAAGCCATGAGAAGAGAGCCGTGCGAAGCCCTCCGATGTGTAGATATCCTGTTGGAGATGGTGCGAAACGTGTTGTTGTCATCTGCTGACCTTTATTGAAATAATGCAAAAATTATAGCCTAAGGGCTATTAATATTTTTTGATATAATACTATTAAAAAATAAAAGATAAAAATGCCCCATAAAAATATACTCCATAACGCCATTCTTTTTACCATTGATTTAACTGTTTTAATCTCTCTTTTTTATCTCTCTACCTTTATTAGAGCCTCTTTAGGGGGTGAAGATATTCCCATTTTTAACACCATATCTCTGAGTAATTTTATTTTTATCATCTTTATTATCCTCTTTTTTATGCAGAGCGAAGAGATTTATCATTTTAGGTATGACTTTTGGCAAGAGACCAAAAAAATCCTCAAATCACTCTTCTTCTCCTATCTTATGACCTTAACCCTTTTAGCTCTAATGAAGACCAACTTTGAGTACTCTAGGCTTTTTTTGACCATCTACTTTATCTCTGCTATGCTACTGCTACCCTTTAGCAAACGAAGCATAAAAAAGATACTCTACTCTTTTGATTTTTTCAAAAACCCTATCTTGATTTTAGGAGACCCACAAGAGGTAGAGATACTAAAAGATGAGTTTAAAAAAAACTTCTATTTGGGACAGAGTCTATCAGATAGAGAGTACAATGCCGTGATTATTATCTCCAAAGATATTCAAAAAGAGAGACTTGACAAGCTTATAGAGAAGTATTTAAACCAAAAAATAGACCTATATATCGTCCCATATCTTAGAGATATCAACTTTGTACACTCCAATATTTTAGAGTATTATAATATCCGAACCAATGCCATACATATCGAAAATAGACTGCTAATAAAAAGAAATATATGGATTAAAAGATTTTTTGATACTCTGCTTACCCTTCTTGTTTTACCTCTTTTTGCCCTTATTCATCTAATCGTCACACTACTTATAAAGTTGGATTCTAAAGGTGGTGTATTTTTTAAACAGCCACGACTAGGCAAAGATAACCAAGATTTTTTATGTTACAAGTACCGAACCATGCATGAAAAATCAGATGAATTACTAAAGCTACATTTGGCAAAAAATCCTGATGAGATTGCCTACTATGATGAGTATCACAAATATAAAAATGACCCACGAATTACCAAAATAGGAAAAATATTAAGATCCACTTCACTCGATGAGCTACCACAGATTATCAATATCTTAAAAGGAGAGATGAGCTGGGTAGGTCCTCGTCCTTATATGTTAAATGAGAAAAAGAAGCTTGAAAAGCACCTCCCTTTTATTTTAAAAGTCAAACCTGGCATCACAGGTCTTTGGCAGGTAAGTGGACGAAACAATCTTACCTTCAAAGAGAGAAATGAGTTGGAAGTTTGGTACATAAAAAACTGGTTACTTTGGGATGATTTTGTTATTTTAGTAAAGACCATTAAAGTGGTACTTTTAAAAGTAGGGGCGAAGTAAAACCATACCATTAAGTCCTCTGTTACCATTTTTATCTTAAAATAGTTATAGAAAGAAAGGTTTTTAAAAGGTTTTTATATGAAAAAGTTATTATTACTATTATTTACTACACTACTCTTCTCATCCAATATCTATGCACAACAGAGTGATGATACTTGGATAAAAAAGGTGGTAGCCTTATATGTGGTCTACCTACAACGAGCCCCTGACTATAAGGGTCTCAGCTACTGGATTAACGAAGCAAAAACAGAACAAAATAGAGCAGATATTTTAAAGAAGCTCTCTGCAAAGTTTGCAACCTATCCTCTTTTTATCTCCACCTATGGTACGCTAAACAACCAACTATTTGTGCAAAAGATGTACCAATATATTTTAGGAAAAGAGGGTAATAAAAGTGGTATCCTCTACTGGACAAACCTCTTGGATACAGGTCTTAAGCGTTCTGAGATGATTATTATGTTTATTAATAGTAGCCTTACCCCTATACTATCAAAAGAGAATGCTCCCAATTTAACAGAAGAAGAGATAATAAGTGCAAATCTAAGAAAACAGATTCTCTCCAATAAAATAGAATTAGCACTTTACTTTACCTACTCTCTTAAAGAGCTTAGTAATATCAAAAATCTATTATCCGTTGAAGATGACCCTGCCTACATAGCATCACAAAAAATTCTATTTAACCTATACAGTAACCCTTTGAATAAAGATACTAGTATATATCTTATAGACAATGCAATGAGTAGTGATAATCCTATAGCGTTTATTATAAACAATAGCTCTATTAGTATTTCAGGAACAGTTACCTATGTAAGACCTTTACTCAATAGTAATCATATAGGGTTCAGCTCTCAAGAAAAGAGAAAACCTGCTAAAGAAATAGTGGTTAAACTACTTGATGATGAGGGTAACATTTTATCATCAACCACCACCAATAGCGAAGGTAAGTATAGCTTCTCTTATGTTCCCCAAAATATTGATGTTAGGGTTAATAGTTATGCCATTATGGAGAGTAATGAGTCAAATAGCTCATGGAGTGTTAAGGTCGTTGACAATACTCAAAATGATGCTCTTTATACCATAGAGGGGAGTTTAGCCAACACAAAAGAGAGTAATAATCAACGAGATATAAATATTCCACTTAAAAATCTAAAATCTGCACCATTCTCGATTCTTGATGACATCTACAGTAGTATGAAAAAAATTATAGAGATTAAACCAACTGCTTTTCCTCCATTGTCTATCAAATGGTCATCTAATAATATCTCTAGTGATGGGTCACTAGAAGATGGACAGATAGGTAGCTCATTTTTTAATGGAGAGAACAGCATCTATCTACTGGGTGACCAAAAATCTGACTCGGATGAGTTTGATACGCATATTATTATCCATGAGTGGGGTCACTACTTTGAGAAGAACTTCTCAAGAGCAGACAGTATTGGTGGGTCTCATGGAGAGGGAGATAGACTTGATATCCGTGTCGCTTTTGGAGAGGGATTTGGAAATGCTTGGTCTGCTATTGTAACCGATAATCCTATATACACAGACGCATCAGGAAACAGAGGATGGTTTATGAATATTGAGCATGACAATACAGTTGAGGCAGGGTGGTGGTCTGAGGCTTCTGTCCAAAAAATAATTTATGATTTGTATGATGGAAAAAATGAGCCTCACGACCAAGTGGCATTAGGATTAAGACCTATCTATGAGGTATTGACCAATGAGCAAAAAAATACAAAGGCTCTTACCTCTATATTCTCATTTATAACAGCTTTAAAGAAGAGAAATCCAACACAAAGTTCAAAAATTGATAAACTACTAGCAGATGAAAATATTGAGAGTATTAGTGATGATATTTATGGGGATTCACATCATAACTTATATAGTGATTTAGGTGAAGAGCGTGTCTGCACCTCATCTAAAAATGGCATACATAATAAACTTCTAAACCATAAATTTATACGCTTTAGTATTGATTTTCAAAAAAGTTATACAATTAGAGTAGAACAGAGTAATAACAAAGAGGAGATATCTGACCCCGATTTTTATCTCTATGGAGGTGAACCTTTTAAACTAAAGAGCATTGTTGAAAGTGAGCAAAAAAAGTTAGAAACAAGCAGTATCTTTTTAACTACTGGAGACTATATACTAGATATATCTGACTATAATAATTTAGAAGAGGCTTGTTTTGAGATAAGTATTAAATAGGCTAACAGTAAACTAACACTTTTAATGTAAACTTCTCTTATAAAACTTAAAAAAGAAGTTTTATACTCAATCTTCAATAATATTTTATTTAAGATTAAGTATACTTAACTATGTAACTTGAAAAAAAAATGGATAGCAATTTGAAAAAAAATATTTTAATAGTAGCATGTTATATCAACTTATCATTTGCATCCACTACTATTGACCAACAAATTGAGGCGATTAGAGATGCACCAAGTAGTCAAAGAGTAGAGATGATGAATACTCTAAAGAGACAACTGATATTGATGAATCAAGTAGAACGCCAACAGACCATCGCTAAACTAAGAGAAAATAGCCCACAAACAGCACCTATTACTCCTCAAATACCTACAATGATAAGAGATAGAGTTGAATACAGAGCCGTACAAAATAATGA
>JALTGP010000014.1 GCA_027076905.1 Campylobacteraceae bacterium
AACAACCAAAGTCCATTTTTAATCTGGACAGTAGCTATTTTAGCAGTCCTCATTTTGGTTGGAGGAGGATATTATTTTTGGCAGAATAAAAATACAAAGAAAGAGAATAATCAGGGAATAACGAAACGGATTAAGCAACAACAAAATATTAATCATCAAAAGAAAAATAAACAAACAAAATCAAAAATTTATTCAACGAAAAAAATAGGAGAAATACGTCAAAACATATATCCTAATAAAAATAAAATTATTTTTAGTCTGAACGGTCAAAAATTTGCTTATATAATTAAGATTGGTAATAAATATGCAGTTGTTTTAGGTGGACAGAAAGAAAAAAAGTACAGTTTTCATAATTCTATCCACAATTTTAGTAATCGGCATCTTGCTTGCGCATCCACATATGTAGCTATGTCTAGCCAAAGAGGAAATGCTGTTTTAAGCAAAGAGGAGCAAAAAAAGTATGGTCAAATATCATATCTTTATGATCGGATATCATATCTTACTTTTAGTCACAATGGCCAGCATTATGCTTATGCGGCTGAGTCTAACAACAAAGAATTTGTAGTTTTAGATGGAAAGAAGCAAAAAGAATATGATAATGTTTATCCTCTTACTTTTAGTTCTGATAGTCAACATCTTGCTTATACGGCCAGATTAGGTAAGAAAGAATTTGTGGTTTTAGATGGACAAGAGCAAGTATATAACTACGCAGGTGGTTTTATTTTTAGTCCTGATAGCCAGCATTTTGCGTATGTAGCACATTCTAACAACAAGGAATTTGTGGTTTTAGATGGACAGAAGCAAAAAGAATATGATCAAATAAAAATGAGATCTCGCCTTGATCCGACTGCGCCTGTTTCTAATGTTATTACTTTTAGCCCAGACAGTCAGCATTTTGCTTATGTAGCCAGATTGAGCAATAAGTGGTTTGTAGTTTTAGATGGGAAAGAACAAAAAAAGTATGATGATATAGATGTTGGTGATGATTTTACTTTTACTTCAGATAGTCAACATCTTGTTTATACAGTAAAAAGTGGACAGCAATGGATTGCTCTCTCGGATGGGAAAAAATTAGGAGAATGTGGTAATAATCCAACTGCTATTACTTTCAGCTCTAATGGACAACATCTTGTTTGCACAGAAAGAGCAGTCTCTAATAAAGTATTATCTCCATCAGAACAAAAACTTTTAGATGAACGAGGAGCTAAAAACTATGATTATTTTGTGTTCTTGGATGGACAAAAGCAGAAGAAATATGATTATATATCAAATCTTATTTTCAGCCCCGATGGCCGACATCTTGCTTATGTGGCTAATTTACTTGAATCAGGCAACAATAAAGGGTTTGTTGTTTTAGATGGCCAGGAACAAAAGAAATACGATTTGATATTTGATCTTATCTTTAGTCCCAATGGCCAACATCTTGCTTATATAGCCACATTAAATACTAAAAGTTTCATTGTCTTAGACAATCAAGAGCAGAAAAAATATGACAATGTTTATAATCTTACTTTTAGCCCTAACAGTCAACATCTCATCTATATAGCTAAGTCTAATAATAAGTGGTTTGTGGTTTTTGATGGAAAAGAATTAAAAGAATACCAAGGAGATATTTTCAATCTCCACTTTACCAAAAACCAGCTTCTTTATAATGTTGTCAAAGATAATGGAGAAGTTTGGTTGGTGGCTAAAAACTTGGACTGAGAAATAAATTTTT
>JALTGP010000015.1 GCA_027076905.1 Campylobacteraceae bacterium
TTTTGCTTGTTGTAGTAATTTTAGTTTAGGTTCTTGCATTTTGTGCTCCTTTTATTTGATTGTAGCATATTTTTTAAATCTATCTCTCTTATGCATTTCCATGCAGAGCATGGGAACGAGTCAAATTATTGGCTATTTATTCACTACTATTATCAAACAGAACACAAAAACCACCCTGCCTACTATCTAAACATAGTGGTATGGTGTCGTTGTTGTCTATTAGGTCGCCGATGTAGATTCCCCATGGAAAGGGTTGATTTTTAGTTGGCATTGTAGAGTTTCCCTTTTTCTTTGTTGCTTAAATTTATTATAGCGAAATAGAGGCAAAGTTAAAAATAATTTTGATAAAGCCTGTTTCCTATTCTCTTAAAAAACAGATTCAATTTTGACTACCTACAACATCAACTCATACCTAGTATTTCGACCACCATAGCCCTCTATCTCTCTAATAATTCCTTTACCCAACATATCTTTAAGATGCCTAGATGCAGTCACAGCATCTGTTTTGGTTAAGGCTCTATATTTTTTATTGGTCAAACCACCCTCAAAGTTTCCCTCTCCTGCGTCAAGAAGTCTGTTAATAACTTTATTCTGTTTTTCATTGAGTTTTATATATCTGATTTTGTCATAAAATCTTGTCTTTTTCACTACCTTTTCAATGTTATAAAGTGAAATAGCTATGGACTCTTTTATGCTCTTTGTATGCCATATTATCCATTTTGTAATGTCTAAATTTGGGTTATAAAGTAAATTTTGACTCTGTTCAAGCGTATCATAATAGCCTTTTCTATCGTGATTAATGGCTGAAGAGATAGAGTAGTATCGGTTATCTAAGCCTCCATCTTTTGCTAAAATATAGTTGACAATGGCTCGACCAATACGTCCATTACCATCATCATAAGGATGAATCGACTCAAACCATAAATGAGCAACTGCACTTTTGACAATAAAATTTTCGCTACTACGGTTAATGTACTCTATTAATTGTTGAATAGATGTCTCTATCTGTTTATGAGGTATTGCTACATAGTGAACTTTCTCTTTTCCAATAGAGCTAGAGACAATCTGCATATCGTCATGGTTTCTAAAAATACCTTGGTTAACAGGATACAAAACAGACTCATAAGACTCAAAAATAGCCTCATGCCATCGGTGCAACCTCTCTACCGTTAACGCATCTTGGTTAAACCGACTATCAAGATAGAGTTCTGTTAGAGAGTCACTCTTTTTAGTAGATTTATCTTCTCTGTTAAATGCAATATCTAACTTTTTGTGCAAAGAGGAGCGTACACTGTCTCGTTTTAATTCCTCCCCTTCAATAAGAGAAGTAGCAACAATCTCATTTAAAGAGGTCTCAATAGAGAAGCTGTCATGTTCATTTTGAGCGAGATAACTCATCTTACCTTTTAACTCTCCACTCTTTTCTATAAGCTGAAAAATCATCGGTTCTATTTTACTGTAGTCATGGCTAAAGTTTGGGAAATTTTGATGTTGCCAAATCCATTTTTTGCTATTCATAACACATTCCTGTTATATTTAGATGGTTAATCATAACAAAAAAGTGTTATGAATATCTTTAACCCTCAAAAACCTCCAACTTCCCCTCTTTCCCCAACGTATACAAAATCTTCCAAACCACATCACTATCTAACTGCTCCCCATTCATCTCATACAGTCTACCATTTGGAAAAATAGAAATATCTAAAATCTTATCG
>JALTGP010000016.1 GCA_027076905.1 Campylobacteraceae bacterium
AAAATATAAGGGATAAAGAGTTTTGTATTTTTTTGATATGTGATATAACTTTCGTCATGTACTATCCATAAAAACTCTTCCCTCCTTGCTTTTAGTACTAGTACAAAGATAAGCAATATGAAAAATAGCCACTCAATTGGGCTAGGAGTACTGATTAGGACTCCTAGTAGCATAAGAGTAACCGAGCTGTACATAGGATGGCGAATATAGCCATAGACTCCTGTGGTAATAAGCGTTGAGTATTCTTTTATTGTGGGTTGGATATGAAAATTCCCCAGTTGATTGTGTCGTAATGCCCAAACTCCTAAAATGACTCCAAATGTAAAAACTACTAGCCCTAAAAGAGAACTAAAAAGTCCATGGGAAAATAGTAACATCAAAGCGATAAGTCCAAATTGTAAAAAAACCAAAAGTTTTGGATAGTGTCTGTTGTTTGTTATCTGTTTTATCATAATGATATTGTAGCCTATTTTGATATAATAATAGAATTAATAACTCTAAGGCTTAAAGTGATAATACCAAAAATAATAAAAAGCATATCAAAAAAACTACAAGAAAAAGAGTCCAAAGCTATTGTAGTAGGTGGCTCAGTGCGTGACCATTTTTTGTCACTTCCCATTAAAGATTATGATGTAGAGGTCTATGGACTTGCTGAAATAGAGGAGCTAGAGGAGATATTGAGTGCTTATGGTTCAGTCAATCTGGTAGGTAAAAGTTTTGGGGTGTTAAAGTTTAGTCATGAGGGAGAGGAGTACGATTTCTCATTTCCTAGAACCGAAGAGAAGACAGGGCAAGGACACAAAGCATTTGATGTGGAGTGTGATGGTTTTATGAGCTTTGAGAAAGCCTCCCTGCGTCGTGATTTTACCATCAATGCAATGGGTTATGATGTAGAAAAAGAGCAGTTTATCGACCCTCATGGAGGCATGAGCGATATCAAAAATAAAATCCTACGACATATAGATGACCAAACCTTTGTAGAGGATGCACTACGTGTCTATCGTGGTGTACAGTTTGTGGCTAGATTTGACTTTTCTCTTGCTCCCCAAAGTTTTGAACTCTGTGCCAAGATGGTAGAGCAAGGAGTATTAGAGGAGTTGGCAAAAGAGAGAGTCTATGAGGAGTTCAAAAAGCTACTTTTAAAATCACCCCAACCCTCAAAAGGCTTTGTGTTAATGAGAGAGTTGGGCATTATTAAAAAATATTATCCTGAATTAGATGTGATTATAGATGTCCCTCAATCCCCAATTTGGCATCCCGAAGGTGATGTATGGACACACACCATGATGACAGTTGACAAGATGGTTACCCTAAAAATAGGCAAAGAGAAACACGACCTAAAGATGATGTTCTCCATTCTATGCCATGACCTTGGCAAAGCGACTCATACACAGATACAAGCCTATAAAATCTCAGCCATTGGGCATGAAAAAGCAGGGATAGAACCCACCAAATCTTTTCTATATAGACTAACCAATGAGCATGATTTTATAGACTCCATTTTGCCTCTAGTTTTGTATCACTTAGCCCCCTCTATCTACTACAGAGGAGGAGCAAAAAACTCCACCATCCGAAAACTATCTACCAAGGTTAATATTGAAGAGTTAGTCATGGTAGCACGGGCTGATTTTTTAGGGCGAAGCACAGAGGCATCACGAAGTGGTATTTATGAAGGAGGAGACTGGTTACTAGCAAAAGCCAAAGAGTTAAATGTTTACAATAAGCCACCAAAACCTCTTATCCAAGGTCGAGATTTAATCGCTTTGGGGTACACTCCCTCCAAGGAGTTCAAGAGGATTCTTGATGAGGTCTATTTGGCTCAAATTGAGGGGAAGATTTCTACAAGGGAGGAGGGGATTTTTTATTTGGAAGGTGGAGTCTAAACTCCTCCTATTTTTTAGCCCTAGAAATATTCTTCAAATGCTCTTTATAGGTCTCCGTAAAATCATGCACTCCCTCCTTGTTTTTCATAAAGTAGAGATAGTTTGTCATTGCTGGTTTTAAAGCAGATTTTATCGCTTCTATTGAACCCGAGCAGATGGGGTAGGGGGGGAGACCTTTATTGAGATAGGTGTTAAACTTGCTTTTATCTGTTTTGATACGTTTTGAGGTGACTTTGATATGGGAATATTTCCCATAGTTTAGAGTCCCATCCATCTGTAGAGGCATTCTTTTTTTTAAGCGATTGTAGATAACCGAGGCAACAATGGGCATCTCTTTGTTATTAGCTGCCTCTTTTTGTATGATGGAGGCAATGGTAAGGTAGTATAGCCACTCTTTTTTGTCATATTTTCCCAGATATTTATCTGCTAGTTCTTTGTATTTTTTTTCACTTAGTTTTACTAGAAACTCAATAAGTTTTTCCTCTTTGATATTGGTAGGAAGGTGATAGGTCTCAGGCATGACTCCAGCCTCTTTGTAGTAGCTATATTTCTCATAATTTGATTCTAGTTTTTCATAACTTAGATTGCTTTTTTTTGCTACCTCTTCCAAAAAAATAGGACGTGTCTCACCTGGGATAAGGGTTAGTATTTGAAATGCTTCAGTAGCTGTTGTAAGCTTTTTTAAGAAATTAATACGGTTCATCTCTCCTTTGCCAATTTCTAAGTCACCATATTTTGGTTGCCCTAATGCTACCAAGAGATAGGTGTCGATTTTACTCAGTGCAATACCTCTCTTTTGGAGATGCTCAATGGTGTTGGTTACAGAGCCTTTTGGAAGGTTTAGATTTGTTGTTGGTACAAACACAGGGATAGTAATATAGAATGCAAGTGAGAAGATAGCGATTAAAAATAGGTGATAAAGTATAGAAATAGTTTTCCAAATAGTGTTTTTTATATTCATAATTGGGATTATATCAAAGAATAAGTAAATAAAAGTATGATATTATTAGTTTATGTATAAAAAAACTTTAATTTTAATGGCTATCTTCATTTTTTTATCTATTGTTTCGGGGTGTGCGACCAAGAGACCAATCACATGGAATAAACGTGTGCTTCATAGCAAAATAGAACCTATTGATTTGGCATATAAAGAGTATGGCAAAGAGCATAAGCAAAGTATAATATTTCTTCATGGCTTTGGAGAGAGTCAATACACTTGGCGTTTTTTGTTAAATGATTTATCTAAAAAGTATCATTTATATACTATTGATTTAAAAGGGTTTGGAGAGTCCCCAAAGACCGATGATGATGACTACTCTGTCTATGACCAAGCAATTTTATTACAGCAGTTCATGCAACAACATCAAATAAGAAACAGCACCATAGTCGGGCGTTCATTTGGAGGAGGGGTTGCTTTGGTATTGGCTCTGATGCAAAATGAGAACTGTATGGAGAAAAGAATAGATAGACTCGTCCTTATAAACTCCATGTCCTATAGCCAACGACTCCCCTCCATGCTTAGGGATTTAAAAACTCCTATCTTTGGTTTTTTGGGTATTCATCTTTTGAGTAGTGCGTGGATTGTTGAATCAGGCTACAAATATGCCTTTTTTAATAATGAACTAATTCCCAAAGAGAGTCTAGTCGAAGCAGAAAAGATGCTCTCTATGCCTTTGGCAAAATCAGCTTATTTAAAATCGGTACATTGTTTAGTCCCTGATGATATCAAAATCGTAGAGAGAAAGTACAAAGATATTAAGCTACCTACATTAATTTTATGGGGAGAAAAGGATGTCTCTATCCATCTAAATATGGCAAAAAGATTACATAGAGAGTTGGTAAATAGTCGTCTAAAAATTTTTAAAAATACAGGTCATATGCCACAAGAGGAGCGACCCAAAGAGGTGCTAAAAGAGATAGAGAGGTTTATGGAAGTAACAGGTAGATGAGATATTATCAAAACTTTTATTATCAAAATTTTTCTGGCAATCCTCTTCTATAATCTATGATTTGGGAGAGGTTAAAGAAAAAAATAATATCTCTTTGTGTAAGCTTTTTATAATAGAAAAAAATATAATAATAACACAGAATTATTAATTAAGCACTCTTCGTTTAAATTGCCAAGATTAAGGTCATGATTAAGGTCTAAGCTACCTTATTTATAATTTTTGTCTGAATTTAGAGTAAATCCCACAAAGGCTTGGATTTCGATAACTTTGTATCTATGATTTTATCTATATTTATTCCTTAGTATATTTTTTGTTCTGTAAAGCAGATTTTTTTGTGATAAAATCTAACTGTCCTGAAATAAGAGAAAAAGACTTAATTAACTATTCCTAAGCCTATCATAGACATAAACCTACCAGAGCATCCACCCTCTTTTCTATAAGAAAAATAATCTTTAACCTCACAAGCAGTACAGATATTTGACATCTCTATATTCTTGTCTAAGAGACCAGCTTGTAGTAGTTGTAACTTGTTAATATGAGGTAAATCCAACATATATTTTTCACCTTTTTTCTCATAAGCATCTTCTATACTTTCAAAATGTTCAGCCACATTCCAGTCCACTTCGTAACAGCACTTTCCAATACTTGGGGCAACTCCTGCGATGATGTCAGAGGGTTTAGCGTTAAACTCTTTTTTCATCTTCTCTACCGTTTTAAAAACTATCTGTTGCTCTGTTCCTTTCCACCCCGCATGAACAGCTGAAACTACTTTTTGTTTGGGGTCAAAAAGAAGTATGGGAACACAGTCGGCTGTTAATATGGTGAGCATAATATTTTTTTGATTGGTTATGAGTGCATCGCAGTCTTCTATGGCATGTTCTTCTCTTGCACTGAGCCAAGTTTTGTTTTTCTCTTTTATTACGCGTATGTTGTCACTATGGGTCTGATTAGCAACAATGAAGTTCATGTTTGGAAAGTTATTAGCGATAGCAGTTCTGTTTTCCATAATCTTTTGACCCTCTTCCCCCGTATGCAAAGCAAGAGAAAAACTATGAGCATGGTTAGTCTCTTTTTTTGTAATGAGGTGGGTACAATCTTTATGAACGGATAGGTTTTTGAAGCTGTGGGTTTTTTTCATGTTTTTTCTCTTCATTTCTAAATTATAAAATGAAATTCTAGCATAATTATATAGTTATGAAAACCATTAAAAAGAGAAATAACTATAAATATATTTTAATATAATGTTTTTATGAAAAGTGGACAAGTGCTAAAGAGACTTAGAATAACAAGACCAACATTAACAAGATATGTAATCTACGCAAGAGTGTTTTAGTATGAAACTCGATAGTGGCAGAAGAAAAAAGCTAAAAGAGGAGGTAAAAGTTGTTACAGAGAGTTGAGCGACATATTATTATGTAATCAGGAAAAATTCGTAGGTTCGATTTCAAAATAACCCTCTTTTCGATTTTTAACTATACTCTTAGATAATGCTATTGCACCATTCATACTAATATAAATACCACTCTTCTCTATCGCATTTAAATACCCATAAGCCGAACTAAAATTTG
>JALTGP010000017.1 GCA_027076905.1 Campylobacteraceae bacterium
GTCGCTTCTGCAACTTTTGGCAACCTATGATGCTGAACTGTTAAACTACGACAAAATAGCCAAAAAGTTACAAATTGACAACAAAACGGTTCTCTCTTATGTGGGTTTACTTGAAGCGATGTATATTGTCAAAATTGTTCCCTCTTATCATGTAAATGCCTCTTTACGTGTGATTAAATCGCCAAAAGTACACTTTTTAGATACAGGATTGCTCTCTTATCTGTTACATGTAGATAGTGAAAACCTCTTTTTGTATAAAGATGAAAAGTATGGAAGTGTTATTGAAAACTTTGTCTATAGTGAACTTTTAAAAGAGTCAAGCTATGCTATACAAAGTGTCGATATTTATCATTTTAGAGACCTCAAAAAACGTGAGGTTGACTTGGTACTAGAACATCGGAATGGTAAGATTATAGGTGTTGAGGTAAAGGCAAAGGCGACGATTAAAAAGGATGATTTAAAAGGGATGATAGAGTTAGCCAAAGCGAGTAAAGAGAGGTTTTATCGAGGGTTCATCTTTTATGGTGGCGATGAGATTCAGCCTATCTCTGCAGATGGCTTTCTTTTTTATTGTTTGCCTTTGGGGGTTTTGGGCTGATGCATAGAATAAACCAATCAAAATTCATCACCCTTGGAGAAGTGCAACAATACCTCATAATAAGAGCTAAAAACAGTAAAAACCCTGTGTTGCTTATGCTCCACGGTGGGACATCGGAAACAGCTCACTTTGTGAAGTTTAACCATGAGTTAGAAGAAGATTTTACCGTTGTCTATTGGGAACAAAGGGGTGAGGGTAAATCTTATGCCAAGGGTAGTGACAGTAGTCTTTTAACCGTAGAGAGGTACCTTGAAGATATTCATGAATTGACTCAAATGTTAAAAGAGCAGTTCAGTCAAGAGAAAATCTATCTTTTAGCTCACTCTTTTGGTACGTTACTTGGCATGAAAATAGTAGAAAAATATCCTGAAGATTATCAAGCCTATATTGCCGTGTCACAAGTAGCTGACTCCGTCATAAGTGACAATATAGCCTATGATAAGTTACTTCAAGTTGCCAAAGGCAGAGACCTTAAGAAGCTACAAAAGATAGAACGGGTCACAAAAGAGAATCTCTCAACGATAGACTTTACAAAAAGAAGTAACGAAATGATAATGCTAAGTCTCAAATATGGTGGTCTGCATTACAACAAAAGCTTTTGGAATATTTTAAAAACCTCTATGTTGCCTATTTTGACATTTAAAGAGTATGCGTTCAAAGACAAACTAAAAGCAATGACCCAACATGAAGAACGAATATTAATGTTCTATAAAAAGTCATTAATAGATAGTGTCACCAAGATAGATGTTCCCATTTATTTTATACATGGAGTTGATGATTTAATAGTAAATTATGCGTTAACCAAAATGTATTTTGATAAGATTGAAGCACCGTCTAAAGAGTTTATTGTTTTTGATAAATCGGCTCACTTAGTACCTTTTGAAGAGTTTGATAGGTTTAATGAGGTGATTAGGGGTATTTTGAATTTGACAAATCATAAAAATTCAACTACACTTTCACATACAAAAAAACTTTAAGGAGCCAAACATGAAAACACTATTACTTATGCAAACCACAAACAGACTCCTTAACTCTTGGCTTTAGCCTACTTCTTTCTTTCCCCCATTACTATTTTTTCACATCTATTTTGTTCGGTGTTACCGAACCTAC
>JALTGP010000018.1 GCA_027076905.1 Campylobacteraceae bacterium
TATAATCTTGGGTGGTGAAATAACTCTTGATGCCTCAAAAAGTAGTGACAGTGATGGAGATATTGCTCAATACACTTGGTATTGGGAAGGCTATAGTATAACAACATCTAATTCAATAAGTAGTTCAGTTACTCCTTCTTTAACTGTTGGAACTCAGACCATTACTTTAATTGTTCGAGATAATGATGGAGGAATAGATACAGATACAATGACTGTAACTGTACAAGAGTAAATATTTCCCTAGTACCGTTCACGCTAAGTAAACCCAAATTTAATGAAATGAGTTTGCTTTAGATTTGTACATAGATATACGAAGGACTAGCCATAGCTAATTCGAGTAGTAGGCTAAACCTCCAAAAACTCCACCCCATCTTTAGACCCAATAAGCAAAAAACTTCTAAGCTTAGGAATATTTTTAATTTTATCAAGCTTCAAATACCCCTCAACCTGCTTTATCCCCTCTTTTTTGATGGTTTTATAGTTCTCTTTCCCCTTAATCCATTTGAGTTCAAACATATAATTATGAGGAACTCTTTCATCTCGTCCGATAAGCAAAATATCAGGATATTTTCTATTTTTTTCAGGTTGTGACTCTGTGAAATAGAACTCTGCAAAGCTAAAAAGTGAGAGAACGATAGATTGGAAATGTTTCTCATCAAATCCATAGTGGTCACGGTTGGAAAGTGTCGCAACCACTCGGTTTAGTCTATCTTTGAGTTGCCCTAAATCCCCTAGAGCCAAATTGATTAAAATCTCACCAATATTGGCTGATACTTCAAGAGCATATCTCTTCTCTAAATCTTTGGCAAAATAGTTAAAATAGAGTATCTTGATGGCATAGTTGGGTATCTCAAATTCAAATGCCCCACCAAATAGCTCTTGTTTAATCGTGATGAAGCCCATAGAGTAGAGAAGTGTGATAAAGTCATCTCTGCTAAACTCTTGGTTTAGGTCATATCTGTCTTTTATCGTTCCTGTTATTAGATTATTCTCTATAAGATTTTGTAGTATCTGATTGTTTCTTTTGCTGTCACCGATATTAAAAAGTTTCATAATGGCTCTGTAGTCACTCGCTACATTTACATCCAGCATTTTAGTGGGAATGGTACATCTTTTATAATCATATTTAGAGATAAAATAGTTCACCAAGGTTGAGTTATAGACTCTATTATTGGCTTTGACATTAAAAAGATATCCATTGTACCAAGTTTTGATTTTTTCTAGCAACTCATCTTTATCTATATTCAAACACGCTTTAAATATCGACTCCTCCAAAGAGTAAACGACCTCCTCTTGCGTAAACCCTGCCATCTCATTAAAGTTTTCCTCATTTGAGATATTGGAGACAATATTAAACCCACTACTCAAACTATCAAGCGTAATAGGTGTAACTCCTGTGATGAACATCTTCTGAACCGTTCCTGTTTGGGTTGCTCCTTTTATTGCTTCATAGAAACTTCGTACAAACCCACCTTTGGTTACTATTTTTAAAAACTCCTCCATACTATTGGCAAGTATGGCATTGGCGAACTGGTCATATTCATCTATTAGGAGATAGATGCTATCATTTTCAGCTATTCCAAAAAAATATTTTATGAGACCTGTAGGTGTTTTAATATCATCTATTTTATCAATATACTTTTTATAGCCATAATTCATAAAATATCTACGAATTGAGAGTTTTAGACTATCCTTAAACCCCTCA
>JALTGP010000019.1 GCA_027076905.1 Campylobacteraceae bacterium
AGTTTCGAGACTTCATCAATGGTTCACTTTCGTTCAACTCTTTGATACACACCTGACAAAGTCAAGCTTTGCCTTTTCCTTAACGCTCAGCACCATAGCTCTTTACTACAGCACCTTAAGGTGGTTTGATACCTCCACTTGCATGGCGATTTCGGTAGACCTACTACCATCTCTTATATAGCATGGCTATAATGTAATCCTCCTAATTTACATTAGTTGTTACGCCTTCTTGGCACACCCTGACCCTACTACCCACCTCTAAAATTAAAAATATTATTAAATATTAAAAAATATTATGTTATTAGCTTACTTATGTTAATATTTTCTCGCTTCGAAAAAATAGAGTAAAATTTATTGATTTGAACAGTAACAATAATTTAAAAAGAGAAAATGTAATGTTAAAAAAAATTGAAGAACTAAAAAAACAACGCAACGCAGTTATTATTGCTCACCATTATGCACCAATTGAGACTCATGAGATTAGTGATTACCTTTCGGATAGCTATGGCTTTTTTGCCGATATACAAACTATTGGAAAGAGAGATGATGTAGATGTAGTAGTTGTAATTGCCCCTACATTTTTTGCAGAGATGGCAGTAGCTATGATACCAAACAAAAAAGTTATTATGCCTTTACTCTCTGATTGTCCTATTGCAAGTCATGCTGATTTAAGCTTTGAGAAGATTTTTGATTTTATTGGTCAGTATCCAAATTTACCATTTGTCTGCTATGGGACATCTCCTTTGCCTCTTAAACTTCTTGCTGACTATATTACCATTCCAGGTAGAGTTGTTGAGACTATTGAGTCTATTGACTCTCCACAGGTACTTTTTGCAGGAGAAAGAAATTGTGCTGATGAGGCAGTTGAACATTTAGGAGATAAGATTATAAACTATCCTCATAATCCTATCTGTAATGTTTATAACTCTGCTGTACTTGCAGATGTTATAAAAGCAAGAGAAGATTACCCTGATTGTATGGTATTGGTTCATCCTGAGTGTAAACCAGAAGTAACAGAAGCTGCCAACCGTGCTATGGGAACAGGCGATATGCTCAAACTAATCGAATCAAATGGAGATAGTGTCAATACTTACGTTCTTGGAACAGAAGAGGGATTTTATGAAAGAGCTAAAAAAGAGTTTCCTGAAAAGACTATTGTTCACTTAACATCTAAACTATTGTGCAATACTTTTAAAGTCTTTAGATTAGAAGTAATTTTAGACTCATTAGAAAATATTGAATCTATACCTAAAATTGAATTAAATCAAGCTGTTGCAGACAAAGTAAAGATGCTATTTACAGATTTTTTTAAACAGCAAGTAGCTTAAATTCCTAAAACAGTGGCTTGATAAATATAAAAAATATTTTAGATTGCCACTGTTAAGTTTTAAATATTTACTCTACCCTCCCACTCATACCAAATTACATCCCTGAGGTGAATGGCACTAAATCCCACAAAATAGGGATTTATAGTATATAAAAATAGATGTGTCAGGTGACAATGACAACTCTATTTCACTTCACACCCCAGTGGTGAATGGCACTAACTTAAGCAAAAATCACTTCTTTTTAGGATGTCCATTTTTTCTAACTTCATCCCTTGAAACATCTCTAGTTTTCATCAACAAAGGATAAGCATTATGCCGTTTTTTAATAGCTCTTGGTTCAATCCTTCCTCCCCTGTTTCCAATGAC
>JALTGP010000020.1 GCA_027076905.1 Campylobacteraceae bacterium
TAGGATTTGAGATAACAGCTGAAAGTTTTGATAAAATTATCAGAAAAGGTGAGATGTTAGAGCCATTTGTAACCGCTAAAAGAGAACCTCTCTTCCCCCGAATTGAGGAGCAACTTTTAGAAGAGAAGAAGCCTGTGGAACAAGAAGAGGTTAAAAAAGAGAAGAAAGAGAAGAAAAAAGAGGATAGCAAAGCAGAGGGTATTGCTCTTATTGGGATTGACAAATTTTCTGAAACTTCACTTAAAATTGGAACTATCGTAAGTGCAGAGGAAGTACCAAAGAGTAAAAAACTTCTACTGCTTCAAGTAGATATAGGTGAAGAGACTCCACGACAGGTGGTTGCAGGAATAAAAGAGTGGTACAGTGCAGAGGAGTTGGTAGGAACACAAGCGTGTGTGGTAGCCAACCTTAAACCTGTTAAATTAATGGGAATGAAAAGTGAGGGTATGCTTCTTGCTGCTAAAGACAAAGATGGTCTCTGCCTTATTCGTCCAGAGAAACCAAAAACTATCGGTACACCGATAAGCTAGGGATGTTGATGAAAATAGAAGATTTACTAAACTTAACTTCAGGGGATATCGTCTCCAAACCAACGGTTAGTGCGATAAATTCAGTGACCGTTTATCCTTCAAAAATAGAGGAGGGTGACCTTTTTATCTCTGACAATATGGAGGATATTAGAACAGCTATAGCCAATGGTGCTTATGCGATTATATTCTCTAACCCTATGGTGAAGATTACAGATAATGAGGTAGCTTGGATACAGGTCAAAGATATTCAAAAATCAGCATTTAAACTTATACGTTATGTTCTAATCTCTCGTGAAGCGAACTTTTACCTCTTTACAGCACATGAGGTCTCATTTTTGAAGATGATAGTGACTCAAAAAAGTAACTTAGATATATTGCCTGATGATTGGAGAAAGATGTTTGAGAAGGTTTTAAACTCCAAAGTTAAAATGTTTATTGGTACCGATACCGAGTTGATGAAAATGATAAAGCCTGATGTTGCTATCTTGAACAAAGAGGCGAGTTGTGAAATTATCAGTGATACACTCTTTAAAACTACCTTTAAAATCAATGACTACATTTACCAAGAAAAAGAGATAACACCTTTTCATGTAGACTTTTTACAACGTGTGGTTGAGTTTTGTGACCTACACCACCTACCGTATGATTTGGACAGAGTTAGGTATACCAAACACTTTGTACCTGTTTTTATAGATGCTACATTGAGCGTAATGAACCCGAGTAAAAGTGATAAAGTTGCTATTTTTACAGACAACCTACAGGATGTCTACAAAGCACGTGAGTATGTTCGATATAACGGTGCATGGGTCAAGACCGTTGTTCTCACCCCTCCAAAAACAAAAGTAGATGGTGTGGACAGACCAAATTGGTATAACGATATAGATGAGGCTAGAGATATTTTAAAAAATGCCTATTTTAATTACGCCTTTATCTATGCTCTTGATAAATCTATGTTGCCTAAGATAAAAGAGGAGTATTCGCTTTTTTAACTAGGGTAGAGAATCAATATAAATATAATTTATCTAAATCAAATCCCAAGAACGAGAAAGCCGAATCTCAATACGACGGCGACGCTTATCTCCTTTTGCATTATTAAGAGGTGAAATCCCTCCTTTTTCATCAATAAATTGTCCTGCACTATAGGGTCGG
>JALTGP010000021.1 GCA_027076905.1 Campylobacteraceae bacterium
TAAATCATGAGGTGACAACTCCACCTCTAGCCCACGTTTTCCTGCACTCACATATATTGTTTCAAAATCACTAGCACTACTATCTATAAAAGTAGGAAGCTTCTTTTTTTGAGCAAGTGGACTCACTCCACCCAATATGTATCCTGTTGTCTTTTCTACAGTTAAAGTCTCTGCCATTGTGGCTTTTTTTCGACCCATTGCTTTAGCCAATAGCTTCATATTTAACATCAACAATGCAGGAACAACAGCCACAACCAAAGCTCCATCAACTGACACTACCAATGTTTTAAAAACCCTATTTGCATCTATGTCCAATTTCTCTATGGCTTCTTTTCCATAGGAAGGAGTTGTTTTCGCATGAGTGTATTGGTGCAAGGTGTATGCTATTTTTCTTTGTTTTAATAGTTTAATGCATGGGGTCATGGGATTGTTATTGGCTCACTAATATCTAAAATAGATACATAAATATTTATTTTTATGAATTTTGTCATTTTTACTCCACACTCTCATAATGCTCCACCACAGGAGAAGGTTCATAAAAACCGTGCAACAAAGCCTTCCACTCTTGATACTCCTCTGACTCTCTAAAGCCTACAGTATGGTCTTCTAATTTCTCCCATTTTACAAGTAAGATGTATTGGTTTTCATTCTCCATACATTTTCTAAGCTCATGAGAGATATACCCTTTCATACTTGATATAATTTTACTTGCTACTTGAAAAGTGGGTTCAAAGTCGTTTTGTTTTTCAGGTTTTATGTTTAGTATGGCTACTTCTAGTATCAATTTTTATCCTTTAGATTGATATTTTAACATAATCCAAAAACTTACACCCTTTTCAAAACTAAAGGATTTATCACCGACACTAAATTAAAACCTAATCTCATAAGCCACACTACGCCCAGAAGTCCCCTCTTTTTGTACCAAACAAGACTTTTCTACCAAGCCTTTGAGTTCTCGTGAGGCTGTATTTTTACTGACTTTGGTTAAAGAGGCATACTTTCGAGTGTTGATTCCACCTTCAAAATTTCCATCTCCTGTATCCAATAAACGGTTAAGCACTTTGATTTCTCGCTCATTTAAAACTGTTGACTTATGCTTGTCCCAAAAGGCTGTTTTTTCTAAAATATATTGTATGTTTTTTCTTGACACTTTAAGCGATTTGAGTAGCGTTTCCAAAAACCACTCTAACCATGATGTAATGTCAACATTTGAACTCGTTGTCGCCTCTAAAACATCATTGTAGGCTCGTTTATCTTCTAAAATCATGCCTGAAAGCGAGTAAAATCTAATGGGTTCTTTTGCCTCTTTTGAGAGAACATAGTTACCAATAGCTCTAGCGATACGCCCATTACCATCGTCAAAAGGGTGTATGATAACAAACCATAAATGAGCAATACCTGCTTTTATAATAGAATCATTCCCATCGTTCAGCCATTCAAAAAATTGTTTCATCTCTTTATCTAAAGTTTGATGTGGAGGTGCAACATAGTGAACTTTTTCTATACCTATACGACCTGAAACAATCTCCATCTCTTCTTCTCGATATTGAGCAACATTTATCTCAATTAAGCGTTTTTCATCTCTTGGAAAAAGTGCAAAATGCCATGAAAATACTCGCTCTTCATTGAGAGGTTCATTAAAATTATAGAGTGCATCAACAAGTAAGTCAGCAAC
>JALTGP010000022.1 GCA_027076905.1 Campylobacteraceae bacterium
TTAGTTCAAGATTTAATAAGTACAGGTGAGACCATTACTATTATTGATCAAGAGGGAAGCAATACAATTGAATTAACAGGAGGACTTACCATCACTTCTAGTATAGTGGCTTCGAATGAGATGGTACTCCATTTAAGTAATGGAGCATCTCTAAATATTCGTGGAGCCGATACCTTTACTTTTGATGTAGGAGGAAATAGTGTAGCTGGTATGGAGGGAGTAGAAAAAACATTTAATCAATTTATATCTGATGTTTTTAAAATCCAAGTTCCCTCTGTTGGAGAACCTGTTCGTACTGTGACTCGTAATATTACCATTCACGATGATGGCACTTTTACAACAGGTGAGAATTCAATACCCATAGACCCAAACATCTATTCAACCACCAATAACGCATTAGGAACATTAAGTACCATGAACTCAGAGGGTGTGAATAGTTTGGATTCAGGTGCTTATTGGAGTAATGAACTATCAACCATCACTTACAGTTTTAATAACTCCATACCCTCCTCTTATTATGAGTATGGTAATGGTAATCAACTAATACAAGGGTTTACCCCTTTGAACGAAGAGCAAAAAAGTGTGGTAAGGTCGATAACCAATGAAATAAACAAACTGCTTGGTATTACACTTGAAGAGGTAGAAGATAATGGATTAATAAGATTTAATATTATAGAAATGACGGATGATACCAATGATGCCATTACCGCAGGTTTTGCATTTTATCCTGCGGAATCTCCTGATTATAGTGGGGATGTATTTTTAACAAGTTTGTACAATGATACTGAAACTACTTATGACTTTACTCTAACTCAAGGCAGAGAAGGGTGGTCTACTATTGTACATGAATTAGGTCATGCTTTGGGACTTAAGCACCCTTTTGAAGGGGGAGATACACTACCATCAAATTTAGATAATACCGAATATAGTGTTATGTCTTATAATAATATATATAATATGAAAGTAGATTTTATAAAAACAAGTGAAGGAATGGCAGCAAAAGCTATAAGTGTTCAACCCCAATTATACTCTCTGTATGATGTTGCTACTTTACAGGCTATTTACGGTATTAATGACTCTACTAATAGTGGTAATGATGTATATACCTTTAACTATAATAATTTTACTCAGCAGACCATTTGGGATGCAGGTGGTAATGATACTTTTAATTTGTCTGAAAATTTGGGAAATACCATTTTAGATTTAAATGGTGGAAGTATGAACAGTATTGATGAGTATCATTTTGATAAAATTGTTAAAAAGTATCAAGCAGAGGTTAATGATACATACTTTAATTCTTGGATAGAAACGGTATTAAATGATTTGTATGGGTCAAATAGATTATACACAGGTCATAATAATATTGCTATTGCTCAAGGGGTGGTTATAGAAAATGTTACTACAGGTAGTGGTGACGATAGAGTAACTGATAATAAAGTTGATAATATCATCAATACATCAGCAGGTAATGATAATATCTATATAGGAAATGGTGGATATGACATGGTGAATGGTGGAGAGGGTATTGATACTCTTTATATCGACCTATTGCTAAGTAGTGTTACCGTGGAAAAGTATGACGGAGACTACCTACTTTATAGCGATGATTATGCTGTAAAATTTGAAAATATTGAATTTATAATTTTTCAGGATGATTCTAGCTATACTCCGGATGCTTTAATTGCTTAACATATTTCAAATGTAGGGGCAATCCTCCGTCTCTGCCCAATACAGTATGTCCCTAATTTAATATTTTTTATTAGTGTCAGAGTATATTTTTATATTTTTAATTAGTTCCTAAGGTAAATATCTCTATACTTCCTCTTGAGATAGACAAGATATCTTATAAGATCAGGAGAAAAAGTATTGGCTCGTAAAGTAAGAATTTTTGTAGAAGATACCCCACAACATATTGTGTTACGTGGTATCAACAATAAAACAATTTTTAATGATAAAACAGACTACCATACTTTTCTATTTCTCCTTGCTGAGATTAGTAAAAAAATAGATATAGAGATACACTCTTATGTGTTAATGCCAACATATTTTGAGTTTCTAGCTACTCCTTTAAACCAAGCTGGTATCTCTAAATTTATGCAGAGTCTCGGTCAACAGTATGTCATCTATTTCAACAAAAAATATTCTCGCAAAGGTACACTTTGGGACGGAAGATACAAGGCCTCCCTTATTGAAAAAAGTTACCTTTTTGATATTATGCGATATATTGAATCTCTTCCAAAAAAAGAGAATCTAGTAAAAGAGGTTAGTAACTACCTCTATAGCAGTATCCATAACAATCTTTTAAATGAAAAAAACCCTATTATATCTCATCATAAACAGTACAAAAGTCTAGGATATACCGACGAAGAGCGACTCACCCGATATTCTCAAATTTTTTATGCCAAAATAGACAAAAAAAAAGAGAACTTTATCGAAACATGTTTGGAAAAACAACAAATTACAGGGAGTCCTACCTTTATTGAGAAATTAGAAAAACTTATCGGTATAACACTTAAACAGAAGCCCCGAGGGCGACCTAAAAAAAATAAAAATCAAGGAAATAAAAAAATGTATAAAAAATTAGTAGTTTTAGATAAAAATAACCACAAAGATTTACGAGTAAAAGCAATGAGCGATTTGAACTTTGCAAAAGGAAGTGCCTTTATCCCTGTTATTGCCAATGAGGTAGCCTCTGTAGGAACCAGTTTTCCTGTGGTCTTTAGCACAGGAAAACAGCCATCTCTCATCACACTTGTATCACTAGGAGGAGAGAGTTTAGCCATCAACCATGAGGGAAAGTGGATTAATGCCTATGTCCCCTCTTTTCTTAGAAAATATCCTTTTTCACTCTCTAGTACCCAAGATAACCCAAATCAAAAGATAATCCTCATTGATGAAGAGTCGGATTTGGTCTCAACCTCAGAGGGAAATTTACTCTTTACAGAGGAGAGTGAGCAGAGTCCAACACTTGAAAATGCTGTTAAGTTTTTAACATCTCATGAGAAGCAAACTATTATCACCCAAAATATTGTACAAGTTATCATAGATAGTGGTATCTTGGAGGAGAGAGAAATCTCAGTAGGAGAGGGAGATGAAAAGCAAGTTTTGGTCAATGGATTTAGTGTCATAGACCGAGAAAAGCTCAATGCCCTTAGTGATGATATATTAGCCGATTGGGTACGAAAAGGAATTATGAACATGATTGAAGCACATATTCAATCACTGGAGCATATTGAAACACTCTTCAAACTTGCACAACAGAGACAAAATTAAAAATAGTTGCAAGTTTTTAGGAACCCAAGACTCAAGATATATACTTAAATAATTTAGGAGCAATAGCACATGGCACAATATCAAATAAAAGCGACAGGAGAACTAAGAAAAGCGATATTTAAATCCAAAATATCATTTTTTATGACAGGTTTTTTTAGCCTTTTTATCAACCTTCTCATGTTGGTTTCACCTCTTTATATGTTACAACTCTATGACAGGGTAATGACAAGTAGAAGTGAAGAGACACTTATTATGTTAACAGGTCTTGTTATCGTTCTCTTTATTACTATGGCAATTTTAGAAATGGTTCGTTCTAGAATTCTTGTACGAATTGGCAATAAGATGGATGCACTCTTAAGTCAAAGAGTTTTTGACTCTCTGTTTGATTTGGCACAAAAAAATCCAGGAAAAGCCTCCTCTATGCCAATGAGTGACCTCACTCAAATTCGACAATTTATGACAGGAAATGGACTGTTTGCTTTTTTTGATGCACCATGGATTCCTATTTATATTGGGACACTTTTTCTTTTCCATCCAGATTTTGGATACTTTGCTATTTTTGCTGCTATTGTTTTGGTTTTTATTACCATAATTAATAACTTTGCCACCAAAAGAAAACTAAAAGAGGCAAATGAAGCCAGTGCTGATGCTATGAGATATATCAATACCAACCTCAAAAATGCCGAGGTAATACACGCCATGGGGATGAAGAGCAATATTCAAAAAGTATGGCAAGATAAACACTATGGCTTCCTTTTGGCACAAAGTAAAGCAAGTGACAGTGCAGGTATATGGGCAAATATCTCTAAAAGTACCCGAATGATGTTTCAATCACTGATGCTCGGTCTAGGAGGCTATTTGGCTATTCAAGGAGAGCTTAGTTCAGGTATGATGATTGCTGGTTCTATTATTATGGGTAGAGCTTTAGCCCCTCTTGATTTGATGATTAACAGCTGGAAAGGTTTTGCCAATGCACGAGGTGCTTATAGAAGACTCAATAATTTACTCAATGAGTTTCCAAAAGACAAAGAGTATATGGAGCTACCTGCTCCAAAAGGTACAATTACGCTAGAACAGGTTGTTGTCGTACCTCCAGGTGCAAAAGAGCCTTCTATTCGTGGAATCTCTCTAGCAATAGAAAAGGGTGATGTTGTAGGAATCATCGGTCCTAGTGCTGCGGGGAAATCCTCTCTTGCACGGGCAATTCTTGGTCTGTGGCCACTTCACAATGGAAAAGTGCGTCTTGATGGTGCAGATATTTCACAGTGGGATAAGGTCAAACTGGGTCAATATATCGGCTATCTTCCTCAAGATATTGAACTCTTTGAGGGAACCATCAGTCAGAATATCGCTCGATTTAATGAGGTCGATGCCATCAAGGTGGTAGAAGCTGCCCAAAAAGCAGGAATTCATGAGATGATATTAAAACTTCCCGAAGGATATGATACTAAAATTGGTGTAGGAGGAGCAACCCTTTCAGGAGGTCAGCGTCAACGCGTTGGAATTGCCAGAGCCGTCTATAATAACCCCGTTATTATTGTGCTAGATGAACCAAACTCAAATCTTGATGATGTGGGAGAGAAAAACTTGGCTCAAACCGTCAATATAATGAAACAGCTAGGGACAACAGTGATTATTATCACCCATAGACCAACCATATTACAAGCAACTAATAAGCTTTTGATGATGAAACAGGGATTGCTAGAGCTTTATGGAAATACCAATGATGTTTTGGCAAAATTAAGAGGTCAACAACCACCTGTACAGCCTCAAAAACCTGCACAACCTGCACAAACACAAACGGCAAGACCAACTATGCCAAAAATATCACTCTCCAAGCCAAGTAGTTAAGGAAAAATAATGAAAAAAACAGAAAATAGTATGCCTTCAAACAGCACTTTTTGGGTCATATCTTTTGGACTTTTGGTTCTCTTTGGGGTCTTTGGACTTTTAGGAGGATGGATGTACTACGCACCCCTTGCCAGCTCCTCTGTTGCCAGTGGAAAACTCTCAGCAGGTGCAGAGAAAAAAATAGTACAACACTTAGAGGGTGGGATTGTCGATAAAATTCATGTCAAAGATGGTGATGTTGTACAAAAAGGGCAAGTTCTTATCACACTTCGAAAGGTACAGATTAAAGAGAACTATAATATTTTAGAGTCTCAATACCAAGATATGTTAGCACTCTATGCACGATTAAAAGCCCAACGAGATGAAGATAATAGAATTCATTTCTCAGATAAAATTACAAACAACAATCTAATTATTAACCAAAAAAATATATTTCAAACCAGTAAACGTTTACAAGAGGATCAGGAGGTTATCACCAGACAGAGAATCACCCAGCAAAAGGAGCAGATTAATGGACTTCGTTCTATTATTGCGACAAAAGAGCGGAGACTGGCTTCAATAGAAGAGGAGAAAGTAGAGTGGGAGGCACTCTTTGCCGAACAGCTTGTGGACAAAAGTAGAATCAGAGAGCTTTCACGAGAGAGTAATCTTGTGGAGGGGGATATCACCAATGGACAATCTGAAATATTACGTGTTCAAGAGCAGATTAGTGAGCTTCAAACACAACTTCTATTGCAAAAAAAAGAGTTTAGAAAAGAGACTCTTAAAGAGCTGGTAAAGGTAAAATCAACTCTCTCTGATTTAAAATCAAAAATGATAGCACTCAAAGACAGACTCAATCTCACAAAAGTGGTCTCTCCTGCAAATGGTACTGTTTTTGGGATGGATATTCATACCGTTGGAGGGGTTATCCCTCCTGGAAAAGAGATACTCTCTATAGTACCTAAAAACTCCAAGCTTCTCATAGAAGCAGAGGTTCAAACCACAGATATTGATAAAGTCAAAGTAGGACTCCATTCAGATTTGATGTTTCCTGCTTTTAATATGAAAAAAATAAATATAATTGAGGGAAAAGTGGTCTCTGTATCTGCAGACAGTTTTGTAAACCAACAGACAGGAATGCCATTTTATAAAGCCAAAATAGAGGTAACCCCTGAGGGAATGGAGACACTAAAAGAGAACAACTTTATACTAGTTCCAGGTATGCCTGCTACGGCGATGATAAAGCTAGGCGACAGTACCGTGCTAAACTACATCATAAAACCATTCAAACAGATGGTGATTCGAGGGTTCAATGAAGAGTAGTAGAATATTTTTAATATCTCTTATTCTCTTCAGTTTTAGCCATGCTGAGAATCTAAGCATATCAGAGGCCTATGGCTTGGCACTGAAGAACTCAAAACATATCAAATCCTCTGGCTATCAGCTAGAGGCAAATAAGGAGCAGTTAACACAGATAGAAACTGGTTTCTATCCACAACTTTATCTCTCTGGGAACTATGGAAAAAAGCAGTACGGAACAAGTGGCTTTGGAAATTCACGAGGCTATACACTCTCCCTACAGCAATCTATCTACAACCCTGAGACGTTAAACAGACTTGATATGGAGAAATCTCGAATCAAACTATCAACAACAGAGTTTCAACTCCAAAAACAGGAACTCTCCCACATAGTATTACAACTCTACATTGAGGTATTAAAATCTAAAAATAAGATAAAACTCTATGACACCTATAAAGCTTCTCAAGCAGACAAGCTTCGTTTGGTTCAGAGAAAATTTGAGATGAAACTCTCTAATAAGATGGATTTACTACAAGGTAAAGTAGATTATCACTTCTCTGAAATTGATATCTTAAAAGAGAAAAAACTACTAAAACTCAATAGACTTCGACTTAAACACATTACAGGACGAAATTCAGCCACACTTCCTGAAGCCTCATTTAAGCCAATAAAGATTCATACTCTTCAACGCATGAGAGAGACCGTAGCCATGAAGAAAGGGCATCTATCAAACCTTAGAATAGAACATGCAGAAGAGGCGGTACATCTCTCACAACAAGAGATAACAGCCGCTTCTGATGGTCACCTACCGACCCTAAGCCTCAGTGCCCAGTACTCAAAGATAGTTGCAGATAAAAGCGTCTCCAGTTTGGAAAATACAAAATCAATTATGTTACAGCTCCAAATTCCTATCTATCAAGGAGGAAAAACAGAGTCCAAAATAGCAGCATCAAAACTAGCCTACAGTGCTAAACAAGAGGAGCTTCTACAGGTTCAAGATGAGATAAAAGAGGAGTATGAAGAGCGTTGGTTACTTTTTAATACTGCCATTCACTCACTCATACTCTACCAAGAGGCGTTAAAGTCAGCCAACATATATCTTGATGCGATTCAACAGGGATTAGACAATGGGCTTAAGAGTATTATTGAGTTAAATGAAGCAAAAACAAAACTCTATGAAGTCAAATTTAAATACAATGAAAATATCTATGAGATGATAAGTGCATATATTCAACTGCTTGTATTAACCAACCATTTAGAGAATCTAAATATTGTTGATGAGATAATACAATAGTATTTAGAAAAAGAGGTATTTCACCTCTCTTTTATGTTACCTCTCTTTCATATTTTTCTTCAAAAACTTCATATGCTCCCCGATAGTATCCTCCGTGACCAAGACCCCAAAATCATCCCCTTCTTTTAAGCTCTTGTCTCCAAAAATCTTAGAGAAGTATAAATCTCCATGCTTTTGAAGTAAGTGTGAGGGGTCGTTGTAGTTATCTAAATTTTTACTAACTGAGTTATAATACATAAAATCATAATAGGGTGCAATAAAAGCCAACTCTCTTTTCCATTTAAAATAAATGTCAGTTTTATTTAAATCCGACAAAATATCAAGCTCAGATGCATGTACAGCTGTAGTAAAAAGTTTTAAATCTACACTGTTATCTTTACACAATTTTACCATCTTATAAAGATAACCAAAGCCACTGTATCCCCATGTTAAATACTCATTATAGTAGTATTTCTTGAAACCATCAACCACCTCCTCCTCTCTTGTTTTCCACGATTTATTTCCTATATATAAACGCTCACCATACGCTGTTCGTCCTCCATCTTTATAGAGTGGGGCAGAGTATCCTTTGGCAACATAATCGGCAAAATATTTATGCAAAGGAAATTCCATATAGTATTTTAACTGCTTATAGAGCGTAAAACCTGTTTTAAACATCTCAGGGTCATAATCAGAATTTTCATTGGCTTTTAGCTTTTCACTAAAGGTATAAAGGTTTAACCCCACAACCACCGTTTTAATATCAAAATGGTCAATCGAGTACTTTAAAAACTGATACTGCTCTTCAAGCGTCGAGATAGAGAATGCAACGTTATAGACCTTGTCATGGGTATACTTCTCTATCAACTTAGGATTCATAAAGTGCATACGACTACCACCAAGCATAATGGTATTGGGTTTTACACGATTAAGCTCCACAAACTTTTGGGTACGCAGAGTCAATTCTGAATCTTTGACAAGCCCGAAATCAAATTTTTTATTGACCCCAGCAGGGTCAAGTGCATAAATGCCCAAAATCCCCATTGCAAAAAATAGAACACTGAATATCAGAGAGGACAACAGGTATTTTATATATTTTTTTCTCATCATCTATCCTTTAAAATTGAAAATATAGAAACTCTTTGGCTTTTGAAAAAGTAAAGAGTGATGCACTTAAGAGTATTGCTGTATAGAGTGAATACTTCAGATTTGGTTTGAAATTTTTAGAAAGTTCGATACTATTTTTAAATGAGAGAGCTATCAAAAGAGCCACACCCAAATAAAAAGTCTGAAAATACTTATCTGCATATTTAAGATTGTCAAAATGTAAACTTGTGATATCAAACAGCGTATAGGTGACGTGCCAAGCATCAGTAAAATTGTCCGAGACAAAGAGGATTCTGGTTAAAATCACTCCTAAAAACATCAGAGACCATGCCAGAAAATAGTTCATCTTCTTTTTTGCTTTTCTCATCATGTGTGCCATAACAACAAATGCACCATTGAGGATTCCCCATACCACAAACGTCCACCCTGCTCCATGCCAAAAGCCTGAAACAAAAAAGGTAATCATAATGTTTATGTACATCACATAGGCTAACCGTTTGTTTCCTCCTAAGCTCTTATAGACATAATCACCAAGAAATCGTGAAAGTGTCATATGCCATCGTTGCCAATACTCAGCAAAATTTCTTGATTTATATGGAGAGTTAAAGTTCAAAGGAATGTCGATATTAAACATCTTTCCTATTCCTATTGCCATATCTGCGTATCCACTAAGGTCAAAATAGTAAGCCATAACATAAGAGAGGGAAGCGTACCACGCCTCTAGCATGGATAGACTTTGAGCATTATCAAATGCCACCTGTGCATACTCCGTTAGGGGGTCACCCATGAGTGTTTTTTTGGCAAGTCCCATCGCAAAGATAAAAAGTCCCAAAGAGACATTTGACCACTTAATTTTAAGTTTAAACCTGTTTTCAAACTGAGGAATAATCTCTTTGTGGTGCATAATTGGCCCCATCAGAAGTTGAGGAAAAAAGGTGATAAATGTCGCATAATTCAAAAAATTATACTCTTTTGTTTCACCTCTATAGCTGTCTACCAAAAAAGCAATCTGTTGAAAAGTAAAGTAACTTATCGCCAATGGCAGTGCCAAATGAAGCAGAGGGGTATCAGTATTGAGTACCCAATTATAGTTCATAATAAAAAAGTCTGCATACTTGAAGTAGCCCAAGAGCAGAACATTCCCCACAATCCCTAACGTCAACATTGGTTTGGTCGCTTTTTTTCCCAACGAAGCCCCAATAAAGTAGTTAAACAGCATACTTCCCACAATAAGGGGAAGATATATAATGTTCCACCAACTGTAAAAAAAGAGCGATGCAATCACCAAAAAGACCTTTGCACCCTCGGTATAGCGTTTTGTATTTAAATAAAAATAGACCAAAAATGTAATTGGTAAAAACGCAAATATAAATTCATAACTATTAAATAACATTATCTTCCTAACTCTTTAAATTTTATAATTTTATTATATTATATCTAAAACTTAATATATTATTAAATTTTTTTGTAAAAATGGCATTATCTAAACGGTTTATAAAAAGCCTCATCTGCCAATGCTAAAAGCTCTCTGTCCCCTAGACTGTCCCCATAAGCATAAATATGGCTATACTTCTTAGTGGAATAAAGCTCTTGTAGACGAGAAACTTTCTCTTCTCCGTAACAGTTTTTAGTCGAAAACCTACCTGTAAATTTTCCATTTTCTATCTCTAGCTTTGTGGCAATAAGCTTGATGTTTTGCCTATCACACCACAACTTAAGCCAACACTCCATAGAGGCAGAGACCACAACAACCTCATCACCCTGTTTTTTATGCCAAACTATCTTTTCTATTGCCTCTTTTCTTACTATTTTATCTAACTCATTTTTATCATAATTGATTACTATTTTTTGAAACTCTTTAATCGTTATTTTTTTAAAAAAATGTGCCAAGAGTCTCTCTTTTGCCTTATCATTAGGATATAAATTTAACTTATATGCCATAAGTATCGGACTTAATATTAGTAGACCAAAATAGTATTTTTTTTTACCAACAGCATACTGAATAAACTCCACCATACTATCTTTAGTAGTAATCGTCCCATCAAAATCAAACAGTGCCAGTCTCATAACTAAATGCTCATCTTTTTAAATTGCCACTCAGGAATAGAGGTGATTATAAACATAATCCATCGCCAAAGCCCTTTGGTATAGACAATACTCTTTTTGCCCTGTTGTGCTTTATAAATATCCTCTGCTACCTCATCAGGTTGAGTGGTTAATTTTTCAGGTAAATCCATACCTGCCGTCATCGCTGTAGCCACAAACCCTGGTTTTACAGTCAATACATCAACTTGTGCCTCATAGAGTCTGTTTCTAAGCCCTGAAAGATAAGCAGTAAGTGCTGATTTGGCTGAACCATAGATATAGTTACTCTTTCGTCCTCTATCTCCTGCTACAGAGCTTATCCCCACGATAAATCCACTTCTTCGTGCCTCAAAATCATTGGCAACAATGTTCAAAAGACTCACAACACCTGTATAGTTGGTATCCATAATCTTTTTTGCCTCTTCAAAACTATTTTGAGCTTTATTCTGCTCTCCTAAATAGCCAACAGCAACCACCACCCCCAAAGGTTTCTCTTCTAGTCCATCATAAAATGCTTGATGTGATGCATAATCCAAAATATCAAGCTCCAATGCCTGAACTTTACAGTCTGAACGAACTTTTAAATCGGTCACAAACGCTTCCATCTCCTCCACAGCTCTTCCTGCTAGATAGATGTTATATCCATTTCTAGCGTACTCTCTTGCCACAGCTTTGGCAATATCACTTTTTGCTCCCACGATTAATAGATAACTCATCTTATATTCCTACTCTTTTTGATTGTAATGATTCAAATTTTTCACTCATATTGTTCTCTTTTCGATATGCTCTAAACTTCTCAATATCAGGATAGCCCTGCTCAAAAGTCTCCTTGCTTACACTCACATCTTTGGTCAGATAGATACGCCCTTTGTACTTTAAGACGATTTTATCTAGCTCATCTAACAGCTCAAATAGTCCTTTTTCTATTTTGAAGTCCAGTGCCAAACTGTAGCCCTCGATAGGAAAAGAGAGATAGTTTTCATTCTCTTTACCATAAAGTTTCAAGACAGCTAGAAATGAGCCTTTTCCTGAATCTGAAATGGTGCGTAAAATCTCTTTTAACCCCTCATAGCTTATCTCTTTTGGCAAGATACACTGATACTGTGTAAAGCCACCTTTTCCATAGATTCTATTCCAGTTTCCAATTGCATCAAGGGGATAAAAAAAGGTATCTATATCCACTTTTTGTCGGCTAACCCTTTTACCAACTTTTCCATAATAGAGCCAGTTAAAGGCTCTTACGCTTAAGTTATTTAGAGCAAACGATGGGAAGTTAAAAGGGATAGAAATTTTCCCTTTTCTTCTATAGCTTAAATCTCCATCATCTTTAAAATCCCCTACCATTAGCAGACACTTACCTATCTCCTCCCCTTTGGCAAGACAATCAATCCACGCCACCGAATAAGGAGAGGTACTGTACTCTTCAAATGCATCAAAAGTCTCCCGTAGATTTTTGGTCTTAATGGTGGTCTGTTCGATATATTTAGAGTTGATTTTTTTCAAATATATCTTTGCATCAAGAATCACACCCGTAAGCCCCATTCCCCCACAAGTAGCAAGAAAAAGCTCACGATTCTCCTCTCTTGAACAGCTCACCACTGAGCCATCTCCCAACATGATTGTAAAACTCTCTACACACTCCGAAAAGCACCCCTCTACATGATGATTTTTACCATGTACATCTGAAGCAATTGCCCCTCCAATAGTAATAAGCTTTGTCCCAGGGGTCACTTTTAAAAACCATCCTCTAGGTACAAATGATTCTAAAATCTCACTAAGCAAAACCCCTGCTTGTACTGTAAGAAGCCCCTTGTTCTCCTCAAAATCCACAAAATAGTTATGGGGCTTGACCTCTATAATATTTTTTGCCAGTGCTGAGTCTCCATAACTTCTTCCATTGCCATAGGCTATTAAATTATTACTCTTTTTTACTATATTCTCTAATATTTTTTTATCAGAGAACTTTAAAACATTGTTCTCTACTTGTGGGTACATTCCCCAACTGTTTAAACTCATTTTTTACCTTTCATATTTTTTAAATTTATTTACTATACTTCTTGCAAAACTCTTCGGAATCGGCGATTTTAGTCCAGAAGAAGACGAGACTAGAGTCATCGCTTTCTCTATCTACTTTAAACTTTTTTCTAAAAGAGGATACAACATCATTGCACCCTCATAGTTAAGATGATTATCATCTCGATATAGAGGCTCTTTTCCTCTAAACATCAAACAGCTATCTGTTGGACAAAAAATATCTAAAGGAGAGACCACCTCTATATTTTTTCTCTTTTCTAATATATTAAATATGCTATCTGTATAGGTCAACTGTTTGAGATACTCCTCTTTTGTCACAGGGATTATCCCCCTTTTTCCAATGTCCCCATGAAGCTCAGGAACAGATTTAAAAATCGTCATGGGGATAGCCCACTCTTTTGAGATTTTATCAGCTGTATGCTCAATTCCTCTCTTTAACACCTTGGCACTCTCATTAGCTGTTTTACTAGAGGTCTCCTTATCAGAGATAAAATGTGTCGCTTTTTGTAGCCGACCGTTTAAGTGATATCCTCGCTCATACATTCCCCATCGTGACACCATGTAGAGATGATTGATATCTTTGGCATTGGTTTCTAAAAACTTCTCAATATTTTTGCTGTAGACCCCTGAACAGTTTACGGAATTTCCTACTCCATCCTCTCTAAAGATGTCAAAAAGAGGAGCACACCCCGAGATGGCAATAACTATCCCCTTTTTATGATGCTCTTTAGCAAACTTCTCAAATACAGGATAGAGGGCAGATAGGTGTGAATCTCCATAAAGAATAATGGTATCAGATGCATTTTTATCCCCAAAGGTACACTCCTCAACGCTCTGCATGGTGGCTTCTGTCTTAAAGCAGTTTATCTCATTGTGATGAGGTCGTTTATCGGGATAGGCTAACGTTAAAAAGATAAAAAGAGCCACCCCACTTAGAAGCATAACCATCAATGCCATAAACCCTTGTTTGAGCTGTAAAAATGCTTTTAGCTCTTTTTTTCGTCTAAATGGCTCTTCTATAAATCGGTAGGAGAGTGCCGAGAGAGCAAAAGTAAGTAGCAACATAAAAAACTGTAGTTTTAGTGAAAACTCACCCATTATCATATTTTTAGCAAAAGCGATAATTACCCAATGCCATAGATATAGAGAGAAGGAGATAAGCCCAATATATCGTATTATTTTATGGGATAAAATCGGAACTAAAAAGCTCTCTCCTCTCTCTCCTGAATAGATAATAAGAAAAGCCCCCAAAACAGGATAAAAAGCGTTTATACTCGGGAAAAGACTGTTATAGTCTAGTAGTAGTAGTGGTACTATAATAAAGCCTAGACCCAATAATGCCAAAATATTATTAAGCTTTTTATTACTATTAAATTCTTTTTTATTTAAGAATATAGCCAAGAGGACTCCCATAAATAGTTCCCAGAATCGGGTAATGGGCAGAAAGAAATTGGCTTGGATATGGGATGCTCCAAACGGAGATAGACACAGAGAAAACGATAAAAGAGTAAAAATTGCCGTAACAATAAATACCCTCTTACTACGCCATGTAGCTGTCCATATCATAAAGAGAGGAAAGAAGATATAAAACTGCTCCTCAATCCCCAGTGACCATGTGTGTAGCAGAGGTTTAAGTTCGGCAGAGACAGAGAAGTAGTTGATATTTTGCCAAAAAAAGATATTGGAGCTAAAAACAGAAACACTTATGAGACTTAAAGCAAACTCTTTTAACTCCTCTACTCCCAAGATAAAAAATGATGCACCCAGTGTAGTCATAGTTACTAAAAAGAGTACAGGGATAATCCGTCGAATACGTTTAATATAAAAATTTTTAATGGTAAATATATCTCTGTCTAAATCATTTTGGATACTTTGTGTAATTAAAAATCCTGAAATAACAAAAAAGATATCTACACCAATAAAGCCACCTGATATAAATGGAAAGCTCAAATGATAAAAGATAACAGATAAAACTGCAATGGCTCGAAGACCATCTATATCCTTACGATAATTCATGCCACTCTCCTCTCTACAAATACATATTTTTTATCTAAAAAGTACTTGACCACATAACCAATGGCTAAACCGATAAGACCTCCAATATATTTGGCATTCTCATCCTCAAAAACAGTATCAAATCCAATCTCTGTTCCCCAAAAGATAACGGTTGTAAAGACCCCCATCAAAGAGTAGAGACCAAAGTTTTTTACATTATCTTTTTGGCAGGAGGTGACATGGTAAAAGATAAAATGTTTATCCAGAACATATTTCACCAGCAACCCTACCAATGTCCCGACAAAAAGTGCCAGATAGATTGAGGCAAATCCATTATAAAAATAGAAACAGATGTATTGAAACAGCATATTAAAAAAAGTTGAAATCAGTGCAAAACAGCTATATTTAAAGATAAGCATTAGTACAATATCCAAGCAAAAGAGACCATCCACAAGATAAGAATAAACTGAACAAAACGGTCTTTTAGGACAATCTGTGTAGGAGAACCACTGTCTAATAACACAAAAGTAATCTGTAGATATCGCATTACTCCCATAATCACAAAAAGTGAGGTCAAGTAGAGATACTCGCTTCCCATTCTCTCTATCACTTCAGGCGAAAAGGTATACATAATATATGAAACTATCACCACCGATGCCATAATCGCCATGGCAATATCTAAAAACTGTAGACTGTATCCATCAACCACTTTTCGCATTTTTTTGCCTGTATTTTCATAGATAAGTACATCATCTCTACGCTTGGCCAAAGCCATAAAAAGTGCCAATAAAAAGGTTATAATCACAATCCAATGTGAGAGTACAATACCTGTCACAACAGAACCCATAAAGAGTCTAAGCACAAATCCAATAGCAATAATGGTTACATCAATAATCGCCACATGTTTGAGATGTAGACTATAGGCGATATTCATCATCATATAGAAAACAAGTATCGCCGTTGCACCAAGTGAGAGCAAAGAGATAAGTGCCATAGAGAAGCCAAAAAGAGAAAACATCATAACAATCGCCTCTTTTTTACTCACCTCTCCTGAGGCTAAGGGTCTCAACCTCTTTTTCGGGTGCTTCTTATCATCTTCGATATCAAAATAGTCATTAAGAATATAGACAGCACTCGCAGATAAAGAAAAAGCAATAAAAGCGATAAATGCACTAAAGAGCAGATGCATATCTGTAATTTTCAGGGCAAAAAATAGCGGGATAAATATAAATATATTTTTAATATAGTGGTGTGGACGCATCAATTTTATAATTAATGGCAGTTTTAATAATAATGATTTCAATTTATACTCTCTTTAATCTGTTCGATATTTATATTGATATTTTTATTCCAAATCACCTCAACATTGTGAGACAATTTTTCCTCTGAAAAAGTTTTTAATTTAGAGTAGTTATCCTCCAACCTATCGGCTCTACTATAAAAAGAGACCATACTATCACTAGGAAAAAGCCTATTATAGATACGCCAATCTACAATCTTAGTATACCCCTCTATCACGGACTCTTTAAACCGACTACTATAGGCGATAATCATCTCATTATTTTTTTTAACAATTAACTCTTTTTTTATACTATCAGTATATATCCCCTGCTTTTTAAGCGTAATAATCTCAGGATTTGTCAATCCATGAATATCAAAAACTTTTACATCTGAAAAGTAGGGAATCGTTCCGATATTATCTGTGGTAAGATGTGACGCAGTATAATATTGACTCACAAAATTAGCTGTTTGAATCTTCTGTTCATACACCTTTTTAGCACTCATTCCAGCATAGTAAGGAGAGTAAGCTATCTGTTTAGAGAGTCCCAATAGTACAAACCCACCAAGAAGATAAAACCACTTTCCTTTTACCTCGAACAGATGGTGATACAAAATAATATTAAGGATTCCAAACAGTACTAAGTATGCCTCATATCGGTACATCCAACCAAGCCGTGCAAAAAGTAGGTGAGCTGTAAGTGTCAGTATAAAAATAGAGCTAAGCACCAATAAAATTTGACTTTGTTTATTAGATGATTTTTTATTGAATGATAAAAAAAGAATCACGATATTCAGAGTAAAAAGCATGATGATATGAGGTTGACGAAGATTGGCTAAAAACTTCTCAAAAAAGCTCACATTGCTCCCTACCGTACTCTTTGCAATAATTGAAGTAGGCACAGGGTCAATCCCCAAAACAATAGCACTCCAAAAGGCAAAAATCGCCACAAAAATAAGGCTAGAGAAGAGCAAACCTAGTGCCATTTTCCAATCTTTTAAATACAATGCCATGAGCATCGCTACAGCAGTGATAAATGCAAAATCTTCATAACGAACAAAGACAATAAAAGGGGCTAAAAGCAGTAGTTTTATACGATATGAACGGTTATCTTGCTCCTCAAAATAGAGAATAAAGTAGTGGAGAAACCATACTATTAAAAATATCTGTAAAGAGTGTTCTGCCCCACCAAGAGTAAGTGTTACAAATGGCGTTCCAAGTATTAGTAAAAAAGCATAGATATAATGCATTTTTTTAGCAGTTACTCTCTCAACTATCTTAAAAATTATAGCAATAGTTAAGAGTTGAAACAGTACGTTTAAAAGTGCTGAGACATAGACAAACCACTTGGCTCCTACTAGTTTATAAAATGGAGAGATAAGCATCATCCAGAGTGGAGCAGAAGAGGCAGAGGAGAAGGTCTCTCCATCCACACTTAAGATACCCTCTGTAATAAAATATTTGGCAATACTCATATGGATATACGGTGCACTAATTGCATAGGTAAAGTGGTTTTGGGTCAATACTAACAGCAACATATATGCCATTAGTGTTGCTAAGAGTAGAAACAGTACTGCTATATTACGATTTTTATTATAAAAAAGACTCATGCTAACTCCTCATATATCTTCTCATGTTGTTGTACAATACTCTCTATAGAGTAGTTTTTTGCTACTTTATTATAGAGTATAGAGGCTCTCTCTTTGGCTGAAGTGTAGTGTTGCATCACCTCATCCATCGTCTCTGCAAAATTTTCATCAGCAAGATATCCACTATGCTCATCAATCAAAGAGGGAATACTTCCTACAGGGGTGGATATAATAGGTATTCGACTCGCTGCCGCTTCAAGTAGAACAATAGGTAACCCCTCCCATGCCGAACTTAAGACAAAACAGTCTGCTTTTGATATCAATTCAGGGATATCAAACCGAACACCTAAAAGATGCACCTGCTCTTCGAGATGATGGGTTGCAATAAATTCTTGAATTTTCTCTTTTTGTTCTGGCTCTTTTCCCTCTCCCACAATTAAAACTTGAAATATTCTCTTTTTCTCTTTTAACTTTACAACTGCCTCTAGTAGCTTGATATGGTCTTTTTGCTTCTCCAACCGACCCACTGTAATAAATGTAAATTTTTTATCTTTTTCTAAATTGAGTTGATAACGACCAATATCAATACCATTAGGAATCATCGCATAATTCTCTTTATAGATAGAACTCAACTGCTCATCTGAGAAAAGAATGTCTCTGTCTCTAAAAGGTTTCAGATACTTTACTGCCAATGTTCTTATTTTTGAACCAAAAGTAATATTATGTGAAGTAAAGACAAGTTTTAATTTTGGGTGAAACAGTTTCACCATGACTGCCACCATCATCGCATCGGTCATATGTGCATGAATTACTTGAATTTTCTGCTTTTTAATATGACTATTTATCTCACTTAATATCTTAAAAAAGTCTTTGAAACTGCTACTCTTATATAGAACATCTACCGCAATATCCTCTTTTTTAAACATCTCCAACATACCATCTTGCTTAGAGATAGCGACTACGGATGTCTGATACCTCTGCCTATCACTATTTCGAGATAAGTCTAATACCACACGCTCTGCTCCTCCTACCCCTAGACCTGTAATTAAATGCAATAGATTAATTTTATTATCTATATTTTTAGATTTTATACTTTTATCTTTTCTATTCTTAGCTTCTATATTATTATGAGACATACATCTCTCCTTATATTAATATTTCTTTTTTATGGTTTAGTACCATTTAAGAACTCTTCTAAATTATCATAACCATCACCATCTCTATCAATAATGGCATCATGATTATCATTTTTATTTAATCCATGTATATCTTCCCATATATCAGGCATTCCATCCCTATCACTGTCTCTATACGCTGTTCCTTTTTTTAATTGATATTTATCTAAATTTTTTATAAAACTCTCTTCAGGTACATAGGTATATCTATTCTCTCCTAGATAGGCAGGCCATCCACCTGCACTATCTACATTCATCAGTTTAGTACCCTCTCCATTTTTATACTCTTTTATCACCCGTCTGTCTACCAAATCATGATTTTGTATCCACAGACCTTTAGCAGAGAGTCGTCTACTTGCACCAACCCCTCCTCTTATAAGTAACATATCCTCAAGCTCCTCAGCAGGAGTCAATGTAATAGGATATTTTAATCCTCTGCGTGTTTTTCTCTGATAGCTTCTAGGAGCAATAGTTTTACTTCTCTTTCCATTTTTAGAGAAGTATGACCAGTTTTTATTGACCTTTTCGACCATTAAGTCCCAAGCATCTCTATGACTATCACTGTTATGTGGTCCGATATTACCTTCTAAAAAAACAGAAGCTTTCCTATTTAGACCCGTGGCTCCTGGGATTTTATGGGTAGGGTCATAATCTTTAAGAACAATCTCTCCTCTATTTCGACCTTTTCGTTTAAGATTAGGTCCTGCTTTATATTTATTGTTGATGATATCCACTACCATTCCACCACTAATACCTGTCGCCCACCATGACCAGTTATAGATAAGATTACTTATCACATCCCCTGATGCTACTTTCATAAGAGGGTCTCTGTTTTGAGAATTGGCAAAGAGATTATGGTGTACCGAAATATCAGTCATCTTCTCAATATTATTTGAGCCTCCTGCAATTATCCCTGTCGCTGCATGACCATGACTTAATCCCTCGGATAAAATAGTATATTGAATGGTAATATCTTTAAGCCCCTCTTTGAGAGATTTTGGTTTCCAAACGGCTATCTCTAAGTTATCATCACCACTCCACGAAATAGAGCAGTGATCAACAATAATATTTTTTCCCGACTGAGCAAAAACCAATGACGAACCCTGTTGACCTTTTGATTTTATGCCCCCTTTTCGAATCCGAATATATCTTAGTATCAGGTCATGACATCGTCTAAATAGGAGAACCTCATCTACAGAGGTAACCGTAGTTACGGTAATCCCATCTCCAGGAGCAGTCTGTCCTGCAATAGTAATAAAGGCATCATCACTCACCACAATGGCTTTTTTGAGATGGATATATCCCCCTACCCTAAAGACAATGGTTCTTGCCCCTTTTAGATTCTCTAGTCCATAACGCAGACTCCCCTCTCCTGCATTATTCAAATTGGTGACTACATAAACCTCGCCTCCACGTCCACCTTTTGAGGTAGCACCACCCCCCTCTGCCTCAGGGAAAGCAGGAAGCAATTTTCCACCTCTATTATCATATTTTTTCTCAAGAAGCTTTTTAAAAGGATTATCACTTTTTTCTTTTTTATCTATCGTATCCTCTTTTTTTACTCTTGTCTCTTCTGATACTATTTTTTCTTGCTCGACTCTCTCCTGTTGCTTAAAATATCCCTCTTTATCATTTCCTATCACAGTTTTATCAATTGCCAACGTCTCTGTGGTCTCCATATCCGACTTCATAATCTTCCAACTTAACCCCCCTACGAGTAGCAATATTACCAATAGCATAAAATCAAATTTCATTCTTTTTTTCCTTTTTTATTAATCCTATAATCATCACAATTAATATGACAGTCATTGTTGTACTATAAAATGCATATTTGGGCAATCCTGTCCTTGTCCATGTAAACGCCTTGACAATAACAAACGAGTACAACAGCATAAATCTTGGGTTATAGGCAATAATATCTTTAAAATAGATATCAAGCTTTTTAAACAAAGCTCCTGTCCCAAAAGCCATCATCGCCACCCCCAAAACACCAAAGTTATAAAATCCTCCTGCAATCACACCAGGAGGGACAGTTCGGGTCATTGTTCCATAAAAATAGAAGGTATTAATCGTAACTGTCTCAGCATCAATCCCAAACCCCTCTAACCACGAAGCGGGTAGATACTTCCCACTTAATCCTAAAAAGAAGTCCATAAAGTATCTAAAATCATACTGCTTCTCAAGAGCAAACTCCAAAGAGACCGCTGTAAAATTAAAAAATGACAACATATCCAAAAGTTGCTGTGCAAAACTACTGATATCAGGGAGTTTAAACTCACCTGACGCATAGAATGACTCAAGCAGTGGAATCAAAAAAACAGCCATCACAAAAAATACCATCAAATGAAAAAGATAGTTTTTTTGGTTTTTTAATGAGAGATAGAAGATATAGACCAAAATCAAAGAGAGTATCGCCTGTTTACTACGAAAAAGCCCAAATACCGTCAGAAGCGTTACCATCACACCTAAAAAAATCATAAACCATGCCATATAGTCACGCTTTTCAAGGGTCAAAAAAAGTATCACTCCAAGTAAGGCAAAAGGAATAAACCGTTTGGTAAATACCCATGTTTTACTAATCCAAAACTCATCACCATATCCTGAACGTATATTATCTGCTACCTCTATGGCTCGGACAATCCCTCCAAAAGAGTTCGAATAAAGATAAATAGAGGCGACAGATAGAAGGGTTAAAAAAACGGCTATTAAATAGAGAAAACTTCTCTCCCTACCAAAGAGATAAACAGGTTTATCTTCAAGATAATAGAGCTTTGATTTCACTTGGGGTTCAGGAATCATCCACATTCCAAGAAAAATAAAAAAGATAAATATTAGAGTTAAGATAAAGGCTGAAAAACTATAAAATTTCTCCAAGCCGTGATAGTGAACCACTAAATCCCCTATTGGAAAATGTAAAAAGAAGACCGTTTTATTGAGTATAAACAGCAGAGGAATTAATAGGTACTGTATGGTAAAGAACATAAAAAATACAGAAAGAATATCCCACCCCTTATTCACACTATTAATAATATAGGAACTCATCAGTATCAAGACGATAAAATAGAGTATAAAGAGTACTATTTCGTACATGATAGCAGAACCTCTTCATACTTTTTGATAATGGTATCTAGTGCATACTTCTCTTTAATATGCTCCTTTATTACAGAGCTATCAAATCTATTTTTATCAAAAGATAAAATTGTCGATGCCATCTTGTTAACATCCAGATAATCAACCAAGTATCCATTAAATCCCTCTTTGACTATCTCCATAATTCCCCCTGGAGCATTAAAGGCAATAACAGGTGTACCACAGGCATTCGCCTCCAAGAGAACATTGGGAAAACCTTCAAACGCTGAGGAGAGAACCAATATATCTGCATTTTTCATGTACTTATAAGGGTTTGCCTGTTGCCCCTCAAAAGAGACCCTAGAGGTGATACCCAAATCCAAACAGAGTGTTTTAAGAGATGATTCTCGCTCCCCCTCTCCCACGATATTTAAAGTATAGTTCTTACCAAGCAAGGCAAATGCTTCTAATAGTAAATCAAAACGTTTCTCCTCTCGTAATGCACCGACAGCAACTAGATTAATTTTATTTAGGTTAAATTTCTTACTCATTTTCTCCAAAGAGAGACGCTCAACTTTTTTAATATTTACAGGATTATTGATAACCACCATCTTCTCTTTCGGAAGATGAAATGATTTAATCAAATCCTTTTTCATATAAAGTGACTGACAAACAATCTGATTAAAATTGGCATAGAAATTACGATAGAGAAATGCATAGAGCCTACTGTTTTTATCATGTTGAATATAGAGACTGGCAATGCTAGTCTCTCGTGCTACCCAATAGACCTTATGAGAAATCAATCTGCTTAAAATTGGGATAAACGGAGAGAGAAGTCCATTAATATGACCAATTCCTGAAAAGACAATATGAGGTTTAATGGCATATATTCTTTTTAAAAAAGAGAAAAATACTCTACTAATTGAGCTATTTTTTAGGTCGTGTATTGTCACATCAGATACAATATCCCCAAGCATAATACCTTCTGCCTTTAACACAATTAGATGTATCTCAAATTTATCGCGATTAACAGTGTTTAAAAGATTAACCACCACCCTTTGAGCCCCTCCAGAGTAGAGTGCATGGATGATAAATACTATGCGTTTTTTTTCCATTTCTTTATCACTTTTGACGCTCAAGGTCTGATAACATATCTTCAATAATATAATCCTCAATAACAATTTCAGACTCTCTCCAACTCAAATCTCTTTTCCAGTAGCCAATTCCATCCAAAAATGCCGTAAGCCCCACCGCATAACTTATCTCTATCATCTTCGCTTCGCCCTTCTCATCCATTACAAAATCAAAAGCAATAGATTGCATTCCCAATTTTTCAGTCGTCTCAAAAGCAATTTTGACACACTCTTTTTGACTTTCATCTATCTCCCAAACAAACTGACCACTTCCCGAGGCTCTAAAGTCTCCATCCCGTACCATACGTTTTTTACTTATTGCTTTGTCTCCTACCACAAATACCCTAATATCATGGTCGCAATTAGGGATAAAGTCTTGTGCATAGAGATAGTTTTTTTCGATTGGCAATGCCACGCTTTTAGGATTGGGAATAACAAAGCGATAGAGACCACGAGAGATATTTAAAAAACTCTTTAGACTCTTATCTCTTTTGAAGTGCCATATTCTATTTTTAATCGCTGCCCCTCTATGCGTGGAGAAAAAACCCTTACCAAATGCTTTTGAGGCATACTTTTTTGCTTCACTTACACTTTTAATGAGCTTTACATTGTGTGCCCCTGCACCACTTCTTAGCTTGAATACTTTAGGAAAGGTGGTTCTTTCTATCCATCTATTGGCTGATTTTTTATCATAAAATACATAAGAGGGGATAAGTGGTGCATCAATACTCTCTAAAATATATTTCTCTCCCACCTTGTCATCAAAGAAAAAAGAGCCTATTGCATTGGGATAGACAGGGAATCCTCTAAACTCCAGAGCATAAATCAGCTGACGTGCAAAAAGTTGTGCTTTGTAATCAATATGAGACCAATGCCAAAGCAAGGCATCAAAACCTTTTAACTGCTCCATAATATCATTATCATAACAGTTCACCAGCTTATATTTTATATTATTCTTTTCACAATACTCTATCCATTTTGGAGAGTAGGAGTCTTCAATATGATGATGTATCGCAAGAAGCATATTTTCTTTTTTCATTATGACAATACCTTATTAATTTCTTTAATATTTTAATTAAAATTATATATTAAAATTACTTAATATATAATTTCAATACAATATTTAATAAATTATAACAAAAAAATGATTATATAATATTTTTTTTCATATAATAAAAAACAAAAAAGTATAATATCTTTCACATCTCTATAAGTTAGCTTATTATATAATAAAAATATTTAGTTATAGGACATTTTTTATATGAATAAAAGATTTTATGTTTTGGACAGCTTTCGAGGATTAGCAGCTATTTTTGTGGTAATGTACCACTCTCATTACTTAGGAACAGCCACACAGTGGAGTTTTTTCAGAGGAAGTGGACTCTTTGTTGAGTTCTTTTTTGTACTCAGTGGATTTGTACTTACTCATGGGTATGCCTTTAAAAAGAGTCTCAATTTCAAAACTTTTTTTATCTCCCGAACCTTTCGTATCTTCCCGCTTCACATTATGATGCTGTTTGTATTTCTCTTTCTTGAACTTGGAAAATTGGTGGCGTATCATTATGGAATATCCCTCAATAATCCCCCCTTTACAGGAAGTATGTCCCCCACGGAGTTTCTACCCAATATGCTACTGTTACAGTCATGGCTACCAATGACTACTACCCTTAGTTGGAATCCCACCTCGTGGAGTATCAGTACGGAATATTATATGTATATGATTTTCTATGCATCACTACTTCTAAAACAGCATTTACGCTATGTGGCATGGGCGATTCTCTCTCTTTTCACCTTCTATTTTATTATTCAAGAGATAGAAGTAGGAATCGACTTTACCCGAGGAATTTCTTGCTTTTTTGCAGGGGGATTAACCTATCTTATCTTTAGAAAACAACATCAAAATATAAAACAAAATACAAAACTCTCTTTTTTTATATTTACAATTATAGAGATAATTCTTATTCTTTTGGTTGTTCTTATCGTCTCCTTTAAACAGATAGAGCATCGTTCATTTATTGCCAGTATCCTTTTTATACTTCAAGTCTTTGTTTTTGCCTTTGAGGGAGGAGCCATATCCAAGATGCTAAAACTCAACCCCTTTAGCCACTTGGGTAAAATATCCTACTCCATCTATTTAACACACCCTGCTATTATCTTTGTAATGCTCTCTATCACCACCCTCTCAGAAAAGATACTACACCGTGATTTCACACTCATCGCACTCCATAAAAAAACAATTGATTTTGGTGATACTCTTTATAATAATATCGCTCTTTTATTATCATTAATAGTTATTATTATAATCTCAAACCTCACTTATAAGTATATAGAGCTAAAAGGACAGAGTGTTGGAAACAGAATTAAAGAGGAGATGAGTTAAAAGTAGATATACTTTAGATTAAATAGTTTTTTAAAACTAATATACATAGGGGCTAAATTTTGAATAAAATAGCAGTAATTGGATTAGGATACGTAGGATTGCCTTTGGCTCATGCTTTTTCATTAAAGTATGAGGTGGTAGGCTTTGATATTGCTCAGTGGAGAATAGATGAACTGAAAAAGGGAATAGACAGAACACTTGAACTAACTAGCGAACAGGTTAATGAAGCGATTGCAAACAAGATGTCTTTTAGCAATATATTGGAAGAGATTCGTGACTGTAATATCTATATTGTTACCGTACCCACCCCCATTGACAAACATAAAAAACCAGACTTAACACCACTTATCAAAGCTAGTGAATCTATCGGTACTGTACTCAAAAAAAATGATATCGTTATCTATGAATCCACCGTTTATCCAGGGGCAACCGAAGAGGATTGTGTCCCTGTATTAGAGCGTGTTTCAGGACTTAAGTATAACCAAGACTTTTTCTGTGGCTATAGCCCTGAGCGTATTAATCCAGGAGATAAAGAGCATACAGTGACAAAAATTCTTAAAGTTACCTCTGGTTCAACACCAGAGATAGGTAAAAAAGTAGATAAACTTTATGCTAGTATCATTACCGCAGGGACACACTTAGCCCCTACTATCAAAGTAGCTGAAGCTGCAAAAGTAATAGAGAACTCTCAACGTGACATTAATATTGCATTTGTTAATGAACTCTCAATGATATTTAACAGACTCAATATCAACACCAACGATGTCCTAGAAGCCGCAGGAACAAAATGGAACTTCTTACCTTTTAAACCAGGTCTGGTAGGTGGACACTGTATCGGTGTTGACCCCTATTACCTTACGCATAAGGCACAAGAGGTGGGATACAATCCAGAAATTATCCTCGCAGGTAGACGACTCAATGACAACATGGGAATCTATGTTGCTAATCAGATGATTAAGCTTATGATAAAAAGTGGAAAAACCGTTGTCGATGCAAAAGTTCTGGTTTTAGGCATCACCTTTAAAGAGAACTGTCCAGATATTAGAAACTCACGGGTCATTGATGTCATTAGAGAGCTTCAAGATTTTGGTTGTGATGTAGAGGTATCTGACTACTGGGCGGATAAAGAGGATGTACAAAGAGAGTACAATATAGAGCTAAAAGATAATCCTGATATCAATAGTTACAACGCCGTTGTTCTTGCCGTTTCACACAATGATTACCGAAACATCGACTTTAACAATAAGGAGCAGATTCTTTTTGATATTAAATCTATTGTAGATAAAGCGGATGGAAGGCTCTAATTTTCTAAAACAAGCTCAAAAATATCATAAAAAGTTACAAATAGTAAAATAAATAGATATAAAAAAAAATTAATAAAGAAAATAAAAAGTTTTTATTTTAATTAAGACTATTTTTATCCGATTTAAATTATAATTCCTCAACAAAACAAAAACAAGGAATTAAAATGGCAACAGTAACATTTAAAAATGATATAGTATGTAATTTAGCAGGAACAGAAGTAAACGTAGGAGACATATCTCCAGAGGTAACAGTAGTAAACTGTAACCCAATGCTTCAAAATGAAACAGTTGGTGGAGCTCAAGAGCAAGTTCAACTTGTAATAGTTGTTCCTTCACTTGACACAGGTGTTTGTGATGCTGAGACTAGAAGATTTAACACGGAAGTAGCATCTTTAGAGAATGTTAACGTTAAAACAGTATCTATGGATTTACCATTCTCAGCAGCAAATTTCTGTTCAACAGCAGGAATTGACAACATCGCAGTATGTTCAGACTTTAGAAACAAAGATTTCTCAAATGCGTATGGTGTACTTTTAGCAGATGGTCCTTTAGCAGGTGTAACAGCTAGAGTTATCTTTGTAATTGGAACTGACGGTAAAGTTGCTTATAAGCAAGTTGTTCCTGAAATTACTCAAGAGCCTGATTATGACGAAGTATTAGCTGCTGCAAAAGCTGCTAAATAATTATTAGTTGGTTATTTAGTTAACATATTTTTCATCTCCTAACTCTCTTCTTCTTTTTAAGAAGAGAGTATTACTAACATATTACTAATATATTTCTATCAACTCAAACTTCCACTTTTATATACCCGTTTTACGAATCAAGTCCAATACATCTTTTGGTGGGCTATCAATACTAAATCCTTTACAGTATCCACATGCTTTTGGATATTTTCCTTTGGCAAAGCTCTCTCGTACCTCTTGAATTGGTGTGTCGTTCCAAATCTCTTCTAGGCTCTTCTCATTTAGATTTCCAAGTCCATGAGGTGAAGAACAACAGAGACGTACATCCCCATCACTTTTGATAATTAGCTGACCATACCAAGGAACGATACAATCCCCTTTTGGAGGAACAATCGGCAAGAAACGTTTACTAATTAATCTGTCAGTTACCTTGTTAGTGATTTTACCAATGGAATTGAGCTTGTATTTTTTAAACTCCTCCATGTTGCTTGGGCTATATTTGGTATACTCACTCATTGTCCCATACTCTATTTTAATTCCCAACTCTTTTGCCAATGCATCATATTTAGGTCTGTTTCGAATAAAAGTTTCAATAACATCTTTATTAAACTGCTCAAAATATTTTAAAGTAAAGTCACGCTTGGTAGAACCAAAGATAATGGGAGCGGTTGGAGAGAGCCGTGTAAATCGTACACTTTTAACCCCTGCTTTGTGAGTCTCTCTTAAAAAGTCTTCAATGCTGTCTACTGTCTCTTTCATCACAATAAAGCTAAACCAAAAGTCATGACGTGGACCTTTATCTTTACAGAAGTCCACCAACTCTTTGATTTTTCCTAAAGTCTTGTGAAAATCACCACCAATAATTCGTTTATAGACCTCAGGAGTTCCCGCATGGATAGAGAAACGAATAAGCAGACCATGTGCATTTGCCAATTTTTCTGATTTTTGCTGGGTTAGTAGCTCTCCTGTGGTATTCATATGAAGGGTAAACTTATGTTTATTGGACTTCTCTGCAAAATACTCCAAGTGTTTGGTAAGTAGTGGTTCACCATCTCCATGAATCGAAAGGTACTCAAGCTCATCATAATGAGGTTCTAATTTATCAAGCAGTTCCATAGGTACATGGGAGATAGGTGTTTTCCCCAAGCTACACATGAGACAATCAAAAGGACACCCTTTGACCGATTCTAAGTAAATCAATGCAGGGGTTGTTGAGACCTCCACTCTGCTCTCTTTGTACTCTTTAAATAGTGTGGGATTCATAATATGCGTATTGAGCGTGGTATTATTAGGGGTATCATCTAGTAAATTCTGTCTTATTAATTCATCAGTCATTTTAATTACCTTGTAGTTGTAGTTATATTTCTAACAAAATTATACAAAAAAAAGTATTAAAAAAAACTTGTATTTAAACTATAATTAAATTATATTATATATTTTAAATTATTTATTTAAAAATAAATTTTTATCTTGACATGATATAATATACCCATATGAGATATACACCTAAACAGATAGAGAAATACCAACGCCAACGCTACATTACTTTTCTTGAAAAAGTTACTAAAAATCTTTTTAAGATGTTTCGAGATGAAGAGATAACACAAGAGCAGTTTCTAAAAAAATTTGATGAACTTAAAAAAAAGTTAGATGAACAGGTAGCCATACAGCTAAACTCTGAGTATCATCATCAGATGAAAGCCTACATAGAGCGTCTGAGCTTAGAGGTAGCCAGTAAGTTTAAACTAGATGACATACGAGATGCCAACATGACCCTGCTCAATCGCTTACAGAAACTCAAAAATGGCACCTCTTATAAAAAAGACAAACACAAATACAGCAGTAAAAACCAAGATTGGGGTTAATAAAAGGTTAAGTTAATCTAACTCAAACTCATCTTGCCAATTTGAATCATCTGTAAAGTCAGGTTGGTCTGCTTTATAGAGTACAAAATTGTCAATCACCAAAGTGTCCATTTCGGTTCTCATAAAACATCTATAGCTATCTTCAGGCGTACAGACAATTGGTTCACCTCTGACGTTAAATGAAGTGTTTACCACGGTGGGACAACCTGTTTTCTCATCAAATTTAGAGAGAAGCTTATGATAACGTAAATTGGTCTCTTTGTGTACTGTTTGAATCCGTGCGGAGTAGTCCACATGGGTCACAGCAGGAATCTCACTTCTAGGGATATTGAGTTTCTCTATCCCAAAAAGTGCCTCTTGCTCTTTAGTCATCTCTATCTGCTTGGACTTTTTCACATCAGCAACCAATAACATATAGGGGCTAGGAGTCTCTATCTCATACCACTCTGATACCTTTTCAGCCAAAACAGATGGAGCAAATGGTCTGAAACTCTCTCTATATTTAATTTTAAGGTTCATTGTTGATTGCATCTCTTGGCTTCGTGCATCACCAATAATACTTCGATGTCCCAAAGACCTAGGACCAAACTCCATTCTGTCATAATGCCAACCGATAACCTTGTTGGCAACCAATACATCACTAACTACCTCAATCAACTCATCTTCATCACTATAGTGGTCATATTTTGCCCCCACACTATCAAGATAAGTTTTAATCTCCTCATCCGAGAATTTTGGACCAAGATATGCACCTTGCATCTTGTCTAGCTCGTTTGGATTTATTGTTCTTTTATTTTGAAGCTCTTGGTAGTAGACCGCATATGCTGCACCCAATGCACCACCTGAATCACCCGCTGCTGGTTGTATCCAAATATTTTCAAAAATATTCTCTCTAAGAAGCTTTCCATTCCCCACACAGTTGAGAGCTACCCCACCTGCAAGACATAAGTTTGCACTTCCTGTTACCTCTTTGGCATTGAGTGCTAGTTTTATCATTACCTCTTCGGTAATGACCTGAATTGATGCAGCCAAGTCCATCTCTCTTTGTGTCAAGGTACTCTCACGCTCTTTGGCAGGTTCTCCAAAGAGTTTATGGAACTTCTTACTGGTCATAGTAAGCCCTGTGGTGTAGTTAAAGTAGCTCATGTCCAATTGGAATGAACCATCCTCTTTAATATCTATAATATGCTCTTTAATCATATCTACATATTTAGGTTCACCATAAGGAGCAAGTCCCATTACTTTGTACTCTCCACTGTTGACTTTAAAGCCTGTATAGTAGGTAAATGCTGAGTATAAAAGCCCCAATGAGTGAGGGAAATTTATCTCTTTTAAAAACTCTATACGATTCCCTGCCCCATAGGCTAAAGAGGTGGTTGTCCACTCCCCTACCCCATCAATAGTCAAAATCGCTGCCTCCTCATAAGGAGAGGGATAAAAAGCACTAGCCGCGTGACTCTGGTGATGCTCCCCAAACATAAACTTCTCTTGCACTGCTGATTTAAACGCTTTTGCCTCTTTATCTTTATTGGGATTTAACTCCAAATAGAGCTTTTTCAACTCTTTGGAGAGTGTCTCTTTAAGAAAAAGCTTATCTTTTAGCCAAACAGGAATCGACATTGCAAACGATTTAAACCCTTTGGGTGCTTCGCTCAAGTAGGTCTCAAGAAGTCTCTCAAACTTGATAAATGGTTTATCATAAAAAGCGATATAATCAACCTCATCAAGGGTAATACCTGCCTCTTCTAAACAGTATTTAATCGACTCTTTGGGAAAGCCATCATCCTGTTTTTTTCGCGTAAATCGTTCCTCTTGAACCGCTGCTATAATCTTCTCATCTTTAATTAATGCCACACCACTATCGTGATAGTAGGCAGATATTCCTAAAACAATCATCTCTTCATCCTAAAATAGTGTGTAGATAAATGGAGCAACTGCTGTCCCTTGTGCTAAGACAATTAACACACCCAATAGAAGCATAATTATAATAATTGGTGCTAACCAAAACTTTTTTCGACTTTTCATAAAAGCCCATAACTCTTTTATCATTGACATAGATATATTTCCTTTAAATTATTAGATATCTTGCAAAACCCTTTGGAATCGAAGACTCTAGTTGAATTCTCTCAATCGTCACATAGAATAACTATGCTCCTCATGAGACAATCCAACTAGAAACAAAAATCCTACGTAACTTGGGTATATTTGTTCTTTTACAATTCCTTAATCCCGAATAAGGTGAGGCTAAAACCATCGTTTCCTAGTTTTATACAAAATTTATTTTTAAAACTTATTCTTTAAAACTGATTTTTCATAGATTGTGGCTGAGAATCTCTCTCAATCCAATAGCTTGTTTGGCTTCTGTCTACTTTTTTTTTCAATAGGTCTTTGCCCAACAGTTTTAAAATAAATGCAATAGGGGTAAAAATAAAATAGAAGAGAACAAAAAGGATAACCTTGGAGACAATCCCCCCAATAAAATCACCTATTTTAATCCATACCGTATAAAATCCTTCTGCGATAGAGGGATTAATCAACGCTATAGCTCCTGCTACTGTTGCCACAGCAACTGACCAGTATCGTATCTCCCCTCCACCCAACAGAGGAAGGAGAGCAACTACGGTAAAAATCCCCACCCAAATCAATAAAAATGTTCGTAACTCTTTCGTGCTAGACATATTTAAACCTTTCTTAAATAATTTATTACTTCATATAATTAATAATTATATTATATTTTATATTCAAAAGTCATTAGTTTGACTCTTTTTAAAAACTAATTATAACAAAAAAAATTATATTTTAATATGATAGCATCTTATTACTAGAAATGTGCTTTAAAATTAATATGTTAGTGATACTTTACTGCTGATGAAAAATTATAAATGATTTAATGGTATGGTAGAGAACTTCATTATCAAACTCTTTTAAGACAGGATACTCATTTGCTTCTAAAAAACATACCATCTCTTTTTGATTATCAGATGTCTGTATTGGGATAAAAAGTAGCTCCATAAAATTTACCTCATGCAGGGTTGCATTTGGAGGAATAATTGCCATCTGACACGATGCCATTATTTTACCTATCTCTTTACTATCAATATGCAAACTAATATTATTTTTATCTGCTATATAAGCTTCTAACTCTTTTAAATTTTTATTCTTTGTGGTGGTTATAAGATTTATAGAGATTTCAGGAAATGCTTCTAGTCCTGTTAATATAGGTAGATTAAGCCCTGCACTATCCTTTTTACCCATTGATAGAAAGATATTTATTTTATCTTTAGGTGACTCTTTTCTATTCTCTTTTGCACTATAGAGTTCATCACTAAGTAGCGTAAACTCTTCACCACATTGAAGCATACACTCTTTGGGTACTAACTCTTTATATCTACTCTCATCTGCGTAGATATTGTGGTTTAAAAGTATATCACAGTGGTGTGATTTATATAAATCATCAAGCACCATAATTTTTACCCCTGTTATCTCTTTTAGCTCTTTTTCAAAAACATAATCTATCGTAGAGACATCAATCACCACCATATCAATTTTAAGTTTTTTTATCAATAAAACAAGCTCTTCTAGCCTATTGGACTTTAATCGTTTTACCTTATATCCTGCCTCTTTGATTGTTCTATTGATGTTTCCTTTTAATGCACGTGTCGCAAAAACTACCTCCTCTTCTCCATACTGCTTTGCCAAGACCAAATCACGCATAACATAACCTACCCCAATGGTGGATGAGGCATCTGTTCTAAATAATATCTTCATCTGTTTTTTATCCTTTAAATAACTATATTTTATTATCTATTTATTTTTTTAAAATAGCTTTGGAAAGCCAAATTTTAGTAGAGATTATATCTAAAAAATTTGTAAATTCAAGGCTCTGAAAATAACTAAACTAATAGTATTAAAGGATGTTGTTATCTATTTTAATAATCCCTCAAACAGTGCCATGTCAGCCAACTGTTCCCAAGGATAATCACTCTGCCCTACTTGACCACGAGCCGCGACATCTGCATATAAAAAAGTCTCTTTTGATGGTTTATCCAACACAAACTTTTTGGTAATCCAGTTTGGTGTTAGAGGGAAATTTTCCATTACAAAAGTAGAGAGCTTATCATCATCTAAGCCCTCAACCACCGTACCATAAGTATCAACGGCTACGGAAGTTGGTCGTGCTACTCCAATAGCATAAGAGATTTGAACCACACATTTCTTTGCCAATTTAGAGGCAACAATATGCTTCGCGATATAACGGGCTGCATATAGTCCAGAGCGGTCAACTTTGGTGTAATCTTTTGAACTTTGTGCACCACCACCAATTGGGGCGTAGCCTCCAAAACTATCCACAATAAGTTTACGTCCTGTTAACCCAGAATCATGTAGTGGAGAGTGAGAAACATACTTCCCTGTTGGGTTGATATGGATAATACAGTCATTTTTATTATAGAGTTCACTTGGCAAACCTGCTTCATCTATTAACCCTTGAATAAGAGCTCTAACCTCATCAATACCCATACTCGCCACACAAGGAGCAGAGACCACTATGGTATGAATTTTTTGTGGTTCACACTTCTCAAAATTATCTTTGACACCATAATCCATTGTCACCTGTGTCTTGATATCAACACCAAGCTTATTAGGGTTTACTTTGGCATATTCATAAACCTTCTCCATCAAAACACGAGCATAAGTAATGGCACTTGGCATATAGTTTTGGGTCTCACTATCTGCATAGCCAAACATAATCCCTTGGTCACCTGCACCCGTCTCTCCATCCTCTTGGTCAACCCCTTGGTTGATATCAGGAGACTGCTCATTGAGCAAAACCTGTACCACCACATCATCGGGGTGAAGACACTCCTCTTTGGTAAAGCTAGAATTTCCATAATAGCCTATGTTACAGAGAGCATCTTTGACCAAATTGTTATAATCCTCTGTGCTTAATTGTCTACTAGAGGTAACCTCTCCACCAATAATTATATGATTTCCTGCGACGAAAACCTCCGAGGCCACTCTTGATTTAGAATCTCCCATAATTAACTCATCCACAATGCTATCAGCAATGATATCAGCACACTTATCAGGATGCCCTGGGCTTACTACTTCACTTGTAAAAAGATACATATCTATACTTCCTTCTATATTTTTATTTTTTATTTAACTCCTTGCAAAACTAGGAACCAATGGATTTAGCCTTGTCAAGAAGTCTATTACAATCCTGGTGCTTTCCACATAGATTTAGTTAATCCCATATCAACCAACTCTAATTGTTTCTTATAAATCTCGTACCATTTTTGTTGAATAATATTATACTTAGAAAAGTTTAAGTTATTGGGTGAATACTCTCTATCCCAAGAAATTAATTGAGCAGAGGCATCAGAAAGTGAAGTATAAACCCCTGCACCCACTCCTGCAACCATCACCGTACCCAGTGCTGTAGCCTCGGTGACTTTTGGGATTTTGACCCTATAACCTGTCACATCTGCCAAAATTTGACACCAAAGCTCCCCACGACTCGCCCCACCTGCAAAGACTATCTCCTCTATCTCAATCCCCGTAAATTCTTGAATTTTTTTGAGATTAATAGCAGAGACGATACAAGCATTCTCCTCTAAACTTCTAAACATCGAAGCTCGATTACAAACAGAAGGGTCTATGGAGAGATTGATAAAACTAGGACTAGCATGATACCACTTACCATATTTCATGCTATCAGAAAAAATAGGCATAATCCCATGCGACCCCACAGGTACATCTTTGGCTCTCTCCTCCAAAACAGTATAGGTATCTATCCCTCGCTCTTTGGCTTCAAGCTTCTCCATATCACAAAAGGCATCTCTAAACCATCTCATGACCAAACCACTAAAAAAGGTGATTCCCTCTGCTTGGGATAGCCCCTCGACCACATGGGGATTAACCCGTATGCTCATATCTTTAGGAGGTTTTACCTCTGATTTAATATTTACCACCTGTTGCCAAAAAGAGCCTCCAAGGATTGCCACTTGCCCCTCTTTGACCACGCCAAGCCCTGCTGAACCAAGCTGAACATCACCTCCCCCCATGACCACTTTGGTTTTAGAAGAGAGACCCGATATTCTGTCGGTGACATTTCCCATCACCATTCCAACCTCTAACGTTTTGGGAAATATATTATCTTTTATCCCCACTTTGGTCGCCATGCTTGGTTGCCAATCACGCTCTTGAAGTGAAAAAATCCCCGTCGTCCCCCCATTGCTAGGGTCAGTAGCAATTACTCCAGAGAGCTTTGCCAAAATCCAATCCCCTATCATAGAGATAGAGGCAACTCTCTCATAGAGTTCAGGCATATTATTTTTGAGCCACATAATCCGAGGCAATGCACCCAAAGCAAAGGTTTGACCAGAGAGTCCATAAAACTCCTCTTCAATTCCCTCAAAATTCTCTTTAAGATATTTTACCTCTTTAGAGGCTCGTGCATCCACATTTGCCACTGCCCAAAGCTCTTCTCCTTGGCTATTATACAGTACAATACCCTCACGCATGGAGGTGGCACTAACTGCCAAGATATCTTCACCTGTAAGTCCTGCCAAAGCCAAAGACTCTTTGATACACGAAACGGTTAACGCCCAGTTTTTAGCCGTATCAAAGCTCATACTATGAGAAACACCCTCCTCCTCGATATGTCTCCACTCCTCTTGAGCCACTGAAATTTGATTGCCATCGGTATCAAAGATTACCGCACGAACAGAGCCTGTCCCTGCATCTATTGCCATTAAGTATTTCATTTTTATTCCCAATATTATATTAGCTTTCGCTTTCTAGTTTTGCAAGATATCTATTGTCAATGTCACGTAAACCTCACTCTCCCAAGTCGTAGATTATGGAAGAGGATTGCGAATTATCCTTTGTTCAATTTTGCCTGTTCAAGCTCCCAGTACTCCATATCAAAACTATCTTCAAGACCAATACTAACAAATCCACCCAACTTATCAGCACGAAGTACTGCCATCATCGTATGTTCGATAACATCATTTAAAACATCAACCTCTTTTGAACTTTTTCCAAAAAGGACGATTCCAAAATCTTTAACCACTGCATAGTTTGGGGCAGGGTTTAGCATTATTTCATCTTTTTCAAAGTGGTCAAAGTATTTCAAATAGCTATTTTTATACTTCTCCAATGCCCTTTTTATATTACTATTCTCAAGTACCAGTGGCTCTCGTTTGGTTCGAATAATATGTTCAGGGGTCAAAACCCCACGCGTGGCAAAGGTAGATAAGTTTTTTTGCGAAACATAGGTCAGTGCCAAAGGGGTTTGATTTACCCGCATAACTACCTCATACCCCTTTGCTTCACTTATCAGTTCTCCCAAAACATCAATATCCAAATCCATCGTAGGTTCAGATTTATCAAATATGACTCTTGCCTCCATCTCCAAAAAATTCTCGGCTCTAACTACCGCTTCTATCATCTTATCATACGATTTTTTGGCATCATTATCAAAAGTAAAAATTCCATGATTATGCAAAATAATCCCCTCACAACTCTCCCAATCAAAATCAACTGATTCAGTTAGAGTATAGATGGTTTGTGCCAAAATAAACCCAGGCATCACATAAGGAATAATCAAAAAATTGGGAAAAATCTTCTCTATATGCTCCTTCCCATTTATAGAATTAGAGATGGTTACAATCGCATCAGCATGAGTATGGTCAACCACCTTAAAAGGGATTAAGGCATGTAGAATCGCCTCAACAGAAGGGTTGGGGGCTATCTCATCTATCATTGCAATTTTCTGCCCTGCTACCATCTCACTATCACTTAGGTGTGTGAGCTTTGCCATTCGAATCAAAGCACTCATTTTGACAGGAGAAAAACCCTCTCTTTCAATTGAGACCAGATCCCAACCACTCCCTTTGACATATAGAATCGCCCTACCCTCCACATCTATCTTGACCGAGGTGTTTCCTCCACCATGAAGCACAAGCTCATCACTCTTTCCCAAAAGATTAGAGGAGTAAACCCTCAGGTCCAAATCATCTCGACACATATTAGCACGACTGTTATCCCATAAATTTTGCACACTCTATCCTAAAATCTCTAGTTTATCAGAGTACTTATCAGCACAATAAGGCTCATAACTTGACTTATAGACCGCATAGTGAGCCGATGCCTTATGCCCATCTAATGCCACCTCATCTCTCCAACTCTCCACCGCCATAAACTTTCGAGGGTTATTTTCATAAGCAAAGATATCATAAAAAATACATCCATCCTCCACCTTGCTTGGTGCTACCATTGCAATTAAAAGCTCTCTCATCTTATCTTCACAACCCTCTTTTGCTATAAATGTTACCCGTTTTGTTATGGTCATAATAAACTCCAATATTTTTTGGTGAATTATAGCAAAAAGAGTTCAAAAGATAAGACTATTAATCTACTTTATGTATAATCCCAAAAACGAGGAAATCAAGTGAAAAAAGAGATATTTTTATGTGCCATCAATAATATTTTGAGTGGGACGTGCCAAGAGGATTGTAAATTTTGTACACAAAGTGTTCGATACCATGCTGATATTGAGCGATATAACTATAAGTCTATTGATGCCATTGTGGAAGAAGCCAAACAGGCAAAGGCTCACGGGGCATTGGGATATTGTCTGGTGACAGCAGGAAAAGGGCTTGATGATAAAAAGGTAGAGTTTGTCGCTCGTGCCTCTGTAGCCATCAAAAAAGAGATAGAGAACTTAAATTTGATTGCCTGTAACGGTACAGCCACCATAGAGCAGTTGCGTTATCTTAAAAAGCATGGAATAGACAGCTACAATCACAACCTAGAGACCTCAAAATCCTATTATGAGACCATCTGTACCACCCACTCTTGGGATGAGCGATATCAAACCTGTCTCAATGTCAAAGAGGTAGGACTCCAACTCTGTAGTGGAGGAATTTGGGGTATGGGTGAGAGCCTTGAAGATAGAGAGAGTCTGCTAAATGCCATTATCTCACTACAACCCGACTCTACCCCTTTAAACTTCTACATTCCAAATGATGCCCTTCCTATCAAAGGCAGAAACATTACACAAGATGAAGCGTTAGCAATTATAAAAAAAGCTCGGGCAGGTTTGGGAGAGGATAGGCTACTTATGGTAGCAGGTGGTCGTGAATTGATTTTTGGTGGTCATGAAAAAGAGATGTTTGATGCAGGAGTCAATGCAATTGTGATTGGCAACTACCTCACCACTACAGGCGATGCACCTCTAAAAGACAAAAAGATGCTCGATAGAGTAGGAGTTGAGGTGGCTACCTCTTGTGAAAAAGCATAGAAGAAGTCAAAACAAAATAGAGATCTTGCAAAACTCTTTGGAATCGGAGACTTTAGTCCCAAACAAGACGAGGCTAAAGCCATCGGTTCCAATATTTTTTAAATTAATTTTGGGCAGAGGAGTTTAAGAGACACCTTTCCCCTCCAAATACTCCTCAACACTCAACCCCACCACACTACTGTCCATTCCTTCATGATTATGCACAAAATGAATGGTGCTGATATAAGGCTCAATGATATTAATCTTTTGAATAGGAGTAATGACCAAAAGTTGCAGATTTAATTTTTTAAATAGCTCCAATCCATACTTGGTCGAGTCATCAGAACCTTTACCAAACGCTTCGTCTATCATTACAAATCTAAAACTTTTACTGC
>JALTGP010000023.1 GCA_027076905.1 Campylobacteraceae bacterium
GTACTTCCAAACGAAGTTTCAAAAGGTAAAGCTGGTGACCACTATGTTAAAGGTTGGGATAAAGAAGACGATAAGCGTGTAGGAAATGCAAAAGCCATCGAGACAACAACAGAGCGTTCAAGTCAAAGTTCATCTGACTATCTTAACTCAGGAGATTTATACTAATGAATAACATTAAATATTTGCTTCTTAGAAGAGCGACACAGATTGGACTTTTGGTACTGTATTTTGGTGCAAATGCTTATGGTTGGAATATTTTAGCAGGAACATTTGGCTCATCATTGCTCTTTGGCATAGTTCCTTTAGCAGACCCTTATACTGCACTTCAAGTGTTGGCAACTGGGTTTGTTTTGGGTACAGATGTACTTATAGGGGCGTTACTAATAACAGTTTTTTATATGGTTGTTGGTGGACGGGCTTTTTGTTCGTGGGTTTGTCCTATTAATATGGTAACAGATTTGGCAAATTGGCTTAGACGAAAACTAAAGCTTGATAAAGAAGAGGTTAACTATAGATTTTTGAAACGAAATACACGATACTGGATAATGGTATTGGGTCTTATTGTCTCAGCTATAGCTGGTATCGCTGCTTTTGAGGTATTTAGTCCAATTACCATTATGCAAAGAGGTATTATCTTTGGGTTTGGTATGGGGTTTGCCGTCGTCTTGGCTATTTTTCTCTTTGATTTGTTTGGTGTTAGAAATGGTTGGTGTGGACATTTATGCCCTTTGGGGGCTGCTTACTCCATCATCGGAAAGACGAGTATTATAAGAGTTGACCATAATCATGAAGCCTGTACTAACTGTATGGAGTGTAAGATTGTGTGTCCTGAAAATCATGTATTACACATGATTAATAAAGAGAGTATTATGGTAACAGACGGAGAGTGTACCAACTGTGGTAGATGTATCGATGTTTGTGGTGATGATGCTCTTGAGTTTAGTATTAGAAATTTTTTAAAAAAATAGAGATAAAAATAAACAGGAGGAATGGAAAATGATAAAATTTGTAAAAGTAATAGCTTTAGCTTCACTACTTGCTCCAACACTGTATGGTGCTGCGAATACGGCAGGATGTAAAGGGTGTCATGGTGCTTCGTTTGAGAAAAAAGCGATGGGAAAATCTAAAGAGGTCAACAAGATGAGCAAGGCTGATATTGTAACCGCACTTAAGGGGTACAAAGATGGCTCTTATGGTGGTGCAATGAAAGGCATGATGAAAGGTCAAGTTGCTTCTTTTAGTGATGCTGATATAGATGCTATTGCCACAGAGATTACAGGTGGAGGTTCAAAAGCACCAGCTAAAGCAGAGGAGAAAACAGAAGCTCCTGTTGCCAAAAGTGTTGTGGATATTAACGCAAAGGTTAATACTAAAGAGAGACTTGATAAAGATGACCTTGGTAATAAAAAAGTAGTAACAGAGTCTGTTCTTGGTCTTAGAAAAACAGATATCTATAGTGAAAAAAATGATACAACAGGTATGAAGACTGAGTACAGTTCAGATGCACCTGGAACTTCTCAGCGAATTGCTAGAGCATTCCAAGATGCACCACCTATGATTCCTCACTCAGTTGAGGGGCTTCTTCCTATTAAAGCAGGGAACAATCAGTGTATTGGTTGTCACATGCCAGAAGC
>JALTGP010000024.1 GCA_027076905.1 Campylobacteraceae bacterium
ATTTAATTGAACGAATGGAAGCAACGCTAAAAGAGGATAAAAATGCAGAATTTAGCATTACAGGATATGCCAGTTCAAGAGGAAGAGCAATAGGAAACAAAAAACTTTCTGAAAAAAGAGCCTATAATACACAAAAGTATCTTGAAAAGTATATTACAAGAGGACACATTTCAACCAGTGGTAGTGGAGAGAGTGATTTGATTTGTAATGGTGGTTACCCTGTTAACAAAGGGAATAATGAATACCAATGTAAATATGGAACTGAAAATGAAGCATCGAGTCGAAGAATTGAAATATTTAGAAGGAGATAAGAGATGAAAACAAAATTAATGTTAATGGGACTATTATTCGCAATGGCTACCCAGTTTGGATATACAAAAAACTACTATGGTGTGGTTGTGGGGTGTTGTGAAGAGTATGAAGATAAAGATATTCCTATACTTCATGGCAAAGATGATGCTATAAGCTTTTACAATACTTTGGTCAATATGTATTATCAAGGAAATCGAGGTAAAGCTCAAAAGAAGCTCTATCTACTTACTGAAAGAAAAGCCACAAGAGCCAATATAAAAAACGCTCTAACAGAGGTTGCCAACAAGGCACAACCTGGAGACGTGGTCTATTTTTTCTATTCAGGACATGGAAGCAGTTTAGAAGATAAGAGTCGATTGATTAAAGTCTCCTATCAAAACAATGCTCTTATGGACGCTATGGAAAATTCAGGGCTTATTGTTCCCTATAACTTTAGATTTAAAGATGTATTACATACAGCTATTATTGGAAGCAGAGACCTAAGAGACAATGGAGGACGTGGATTTAAATACCTTGATAAAGAAAAAGGGGTTCAAGTCATTATGATTAGTGACTCATGCTTTGCAGGAAACATCTACCGAACAGGCAACCACACAACAGGAAAATATGTTCCCATTAGTCAACGAATCAATGCCTTAACAGCACACTCTAGCAAACCAAAAGAGAAGAGTTTTTACCATAACCTTATCTTCTTCTCAGCAGGTGGAACAGATAAAGTTGTAGCCGAAAATGACCGACTTAAACGAGGAAAATTTACCCTAGCACTGGAAAAATGTTTGAAGACAGCCAACCAAAACAGTGACAATAAAATTACAAAAAAAGAGCTAGAAGAGTGTCTAAGAACCGAAGATACAGCAAGAGCATTTGTACGATACCCAACCAATAGATTGGCAAATCGTACCGTATTTAGAGCCGTATCAAAAAATATTTCTACCGTACAAAAAGATAAAATTCGCGTAAAAACTTCTATAAGAGGGTTAAATAAGATAAGCAATGAGATTGTAATAGATAACCAAAATTATGATATAGAGATAATCAAATCAGGAAATCGTTATAAAATCTTTAGATACACAGGAGAAGAGTATGCAAATGTAGACGAAGCTAATCTATCAACCTATCTAAATGCTTTTAAGCTCTTTAAATTAAAAGGTAAAGCAAAACTAAATGTAGAAATTCTAAATGGCGATAGAAAAGAGCAGGGACAATTTTGTTATGGAGAGAGAGTAAGCGTTGAGATTAACGAATCTATCAATGGATATATTGTTGCTCTTACACTAGACAATCAAGGTGGAGTGGTTATGATACAACCTAATGATT
>JALTGP010000025.1 GCA_027076905.1 Campylobacteraceae bacterium
TGCCTGTTTTGTCATTTATCATCTCTAGTTTTACTAAACTTTTTAAGAGATTGTAGAACATTTTTATGGTGTATTTTTTGCCTTTGTGTTTGTACATTTTGTTGTATTTGGTTTTTATTGTTTTTGCGACATTGCTTTTCAGATAAATTTCATTTAGGTTTTTTGAGGTGTCTAGTTTTTCTAATTTGGCAATAAATCCACTGTTTTCATGCTCTAGCCATCTTTCGAATGCTTTTCGTTTGTTTTGTGGGATACTCCATGTTTTTCCGTTTTCAAATAGATGGTTAAAAAATCGTTCATCTTCTTTTGACGTGTCTGTTTTTTCTACTTTTGTCTTTATCTCTAAGGGTTCAAAATCCTCTTTGTACTCTACAAATTTAAAAAAATCTTCATCGTAGTTGTTGCGTGTTAAATGGCTTAGGTAGCAAATAATGCTGTATTCGTCTGCTTTTTGATAGTGGTTTAGTTTGTGGGTTATGTTTATCATTTTTGAGTAGTGTTCGCCCATAATGGTATTGGTTATTTGCTCTTCTGTATGGTTATTTATAAAATTTTCCCACCACTCATACTCTATATTTTTTCTGTATTGTGGTTTTGGTGGGGCTGATACTATTTTAATAGTATTGGGTATTCTTGAACGGTAGAGTGCTTGAAGCGTCTGTTTTGTGTTCCAGAGTCGGCACTCTTTGGCGTAAACCATACAGGCGTTAAAGTTTGGGTTTTTAACCGATATTCCTTCTCTTAAGGCACTGGTGGTAAAGACAATTTTTTTGGTGGTGGTTTGAATATCTACACCATCAAAATGGTGTTGTTTTCCCACGATACAGTTATTTGGGTAGTTTTCTTTTAGTGCTTTTGCGTTATCGACAAATATTATTGAACGGTAATTGTTTGGGAGTTTTCCGTTGGTTGTGTAGTAGATAATGTCTGGTTTTTCGGGTTTGTATTTGTATCGTTGTAAATCTCTTCTAAAGAATTTATCTAATGTGCCACTTAGAAAAATGGCATCTAAATTATAGATACGTTGAAACTCTTTTGAGGGATTTAAGGTTAACTCATGGGCTTCATCTATAATTAATCTGATTTTTTTGCTATCTATTAACGCTTTGAACTCTGCGTTGCTTGTGTAGTGACCGTAAAATTTGTGAAATGTGATAATTGCTCCATCTTTAAAGATTTTTTCTAAAACCGAGGCTGTATTATCGCCTTTAAACATATTGCATTGTCTTGATTTGGGAACAATAATTAACGTACCTGCTACCCCTTCGTATTGATATGTTTTTCCTGTATGTTGTTTTGAGACAACCACGCCTTGGGTTATCGTTTTAAAGGTGGGAAATTGTCCTGTATAGTTAAAGACTATCTCCTCTTCTATTGGTCTAGGTGGTAGCTGTTTTTCTATCTCTTGTTCAATAAGTTCAAGCCAATGGATAGGTTCATCTTTGATAAAATCTCTTAAATCGTACCCTGCTTTTAGCTCTTTGTTTAAGACTTTCTCAAAATCAATAGCGATTTTATCTCCTGTGATTTTTTCGGTCACTTTCTTTTTAAAAGGGTTAAATTGATGAGGGTTTTTAAAGCAACAGTAGCGTTTATCTGCTTGATTTATAATCTCTTTTTTAT
>JALTGP010000026.1 GCA_027076905.1 Campylobacteraceae bacterium
GGTAGAATTGGTATCTATGAGTCTGAAACAGGTAAGTTCGTTAAGTATATTGAAAACTTGACAACACCTACGTTTACCTACTCTGTTGAGCATAGACAGCATATTCCTGGTGCGTAATTGACACTTTATACTCTCTCCTTTTGGAGAGGGTATTACTTAACATTTGACAACTCCACCCCCTAAAGAAGGTGGATTCTTCCGAACTCTCAACTAATGTTAGGATATTGAGGAAGCTTTTATAGTCCGACATGACCTGCCTAGACTAAGTTTTTTGTGAAGACTGCGACTACTTGGTTTTCGTAGGTATGCAGTACCTCACATAGGGTTATTGTAGCGAAAAAAAAATTATAGAATGTTTAATTTTGTTATTAAAGTTTTTTCTTAAAATCTACCACTTTCATCCACCACCTAAAGGAGGTGGTTTTTCGCTATAATTTGATAATTTTTAGATAAAAATCTACTCACTTAAACGCTCTATCTTTGCTCCAAGAGAGGCGAGTTTTCCCTCTAGGTTATCATACCCTCTATCAAGATGATAGATACGTCTTACATTGGTATCCCCCTTTGCTACTAATGCTGCTAATACTAATGCCGAACTGGCTCTTAAATCGGTTGCCATAACATCTGCTCCATAGAGTTGTGCCACAGGTCGTACCGCAGCTACTGAGCCTTTTAACCATATATCTGCACCCAAACGATTAAGCTCTGAGACATGCATAAAACGGTTCTCAAAAAGACGCTCTTCAATAACACTCTCTCCAATTGCCATGGTGGCAACTGCCATAAACTGTGCTTGCATGTCGGTTGGGAACCCTGGATACTCGGTGGTAATGAGGCTTACAGGATTAAGTCGATTGTTTCCATAGATGGTGATGCTATCATCTTGGATATCAAAAGAGCATCCCATCCCCTCTAGCTTGTTGATAGAGGCTTCAATATGGGTTGTATTAACTCTATTTAAGGTGATCTCCGAGTTAGTAATTGCCCCTGCACAGAGATAGGTTCCCGCCTCAATACGGTCGGGAATAATCTCTGTATCTTGAAATTTTAAAGGTTTTTGTCCTGTACCCTCAATGATAATTTCACTGCTTCCAATCCCTTTAACTTCTATACCCGAAGAGGCAATCATTTCACAGAGTTGCACTATTTCAGGCTCTTTTGCTGCATTGATAATTGTGGTTGTACCATAGGCTAAGGCAGCAGCCATAATGGTGTTTTCAGTACCACCTACGGTAATTTTATCAAATACTATTTTAGAGCCTTGAAGTCCATTGGGTGCTGTGGCACGTACATATCCACCTTTTATTTCTATGGTTGCACCAAGAGCTTCCATAGCTTTTAGGTGTAAATCAATAGGACGTTGCCCAATGGCACAGCCACCAGGAAGACTCACTTCACACTCGCCAAAACGAGCTAAGAGAGGACCTAAAACCAAAATAGATGCTCTCATTTGAGAAACAATTTCATATACAGCCTTGGTAGAGTTCATACTACCATTGTTAATGGTCGCTACTGTACCATTATGCTCTACCGTACCACCTAACATACCTAATAATTTAAGAAGTGTTCTAATATCTACCACATTGGGAAGGTTTGTAAGTGTTAATTCTTGGTCAGAGAGTATTGTCGCAGCAATAACAGGGAGTGCAGAGTTTTTTGCACCAGAGATGTCAATAGCACCAGAGAGTTTCGTGCCACCAGTAATTTTTAAGTAATCCATATTTATATTATCCATCATTAATTTTAAACTAGAATTTTATCGTAATAATTATATCTTTTAGATAATTATATTTTTTAGATATAAGCTACTTTTTTTACTATTTTTTTTCTGCTTTCAACAAAAATTACAAAGAGTGATATCGCGGTAATAACCAATAGAATATTTCCCAAATAGTCATGAGCAAAAGAGAAGTTACTACGCTCTTCTAAAACAAGTTGGGTAATGAACCATATTCTAAAAATATTCACGATTACAATGATAAAATATCCTCCAATCGCCCATCCTATTTTATGTTGCAGTGTTGCAGGAAATGCAATAATTAGTGCTAAAAAAAATAGATACAATATCATGCCATTACAAGCTTTTTCAATAAGTAAATTATATGTTGAACTTATAAAAATAGAGTTGTTCTCCATCATATTGGAAGGAAGTACCATTGAGGTTAAAAAACTGGTCAACTCTGTTTGCCATAAATTGATAACTGAACCAAGGGGAGAAAAATCCCAATAAAAAACCATAAACAATACAATAATACTTATCCAATAGGTTAATAAAAAATTTTTCACTTTCTTTCCTTACTTTTATTCTTTTATAATCAAAAATATAAATTATGCAGTAATATTTATTATAATATATTTTATATTGTACAAAAAGCAACTTTAACTTTAACTTAATTTAATATATGAAATTAATTATATATATTAATTTTATTTTTAACTTTTTTTGGATAAAGTTCTAAAACAAGTCACAAAACAATACAATGTAAAAAATATAATGTAAAAAGGAAACATATGAACTTGGAACTTAAACCCGAAGCACTTTTATCTCAATTTGGATATCCCAAATCGGAACAGACAATAAAACAGATGGAGAGTATCATCAATAATACAAATAAATTTAATTCTTTCTCACAACATCTACTTTCTCTTAACGACAGCTTGGCTCACGTTAAAGGATATATTGCAATGTCAAATTCAGAAAATTACCTAAAGATAAAAAGAGGAGAAGAGCTTTCAAAAGAGATAGCAGATGAATATAACCATACGATTATCTCATGGGCTGATAAGTATAAAATAGAGCTTCAAAACGTAAAAAATACTTCGACCTACTATATTCTTGGTCACAAATAATTAATGCCACTTAGCACACTCAATGAGGAACAGCTAAGTGCTGCAACTGCTCCTACAGGAAATAACCTTATCATTGCCTCAGCAGGTACAGGTAAGACATCTACCATTGTAGGACGCATCGCAAAACTACTCAAAAGTGGAACAGAACCCTCTAAAATACTTCTTTTAACTTTTACCAACAAAGCAGCAGGAGAGATGTTAGAGCGTGTAGGTCGATACTTCCCCTCCTCCGTGGTAAATAAAATCGAATCAGGAACGTTTCACGCAGTAAGCTACCGTTGGCTCAAACAGATGAACCATAATATCACACTCAAACAACCAGGAGAGCTTAAAACGCTCTTTAGAAGTATCTATGAAAAACGTCATTTTAAACGCCTAAACCATGATGTAGAAGCATTTTCCTCTACTTATCTATATGAGCAGTTCAATCTCTACCAAAATGCATCTTTGGATGGCTTTGATGTTTGGTTTATCGAAAAATACCCTGACCATAAACCACTAATTGACATCTATATGAACATTATTGACGAATATGAAGAGACCAAGGATAATTTTGGTTTTGTATCGTTTAATGATTTATTACTTAAGATGAGAGATAGATTGCTTATCAGTGAATTAGAAATGGATGAAGTTTTGGTTGACGAGTATCAGGATACCAACACTCTACAGAATTCTCTTATCGACTCTATGAAAAAGAAATCACTCTTCTGTGTTGGTGACTATGACCAAAGTATCTACGCCTTTAATGGAGCAAATATTCAAAACATTGCCACCTTTGGGAAACGATATGAGAATGCTACTGTATTTACACTAAGCAAAAACTATCGCTCCACGGCAACTATTTTGTCCCTTGCCAATCGAGTCATAGAGAGAAATGAGCGTATCTATCCCAAAAAGCTTATTGTAACCATACAAGGGAAAAATAACCCTCCACGACTATTTGGACACCAAGAGCTATTTGACCAATACCAAGCGATTTCCAAAAATATCAAAAACAGCTATACCCCAAGTAATGATATCGCTGTTATCTTTAGAAATAACGCCTCAGCCGATGGGGTGGAAGCGAGTTTACGAGAGTTAGGAATCACATGCAAAAGAAAAGGTGGAAACAGTTTTTTTGAAGCAAAAGAGGTTAAGTTTTTACTTGATATGCTCTCCTTGGTCGTAAACCACAAAGATATGATGGCATTTATTCATATTTTTGAGTATGGAAAAGGGATAGGCTCTGCTCTTTCAAAAGAGATGTTTGAATGTTTTAGACATTTTGGAGAGGGGCATCTGTTTACAGGGATACTCTCACCCAGAGTCTTTAATCTACCAAAACTAAACCCAAATAAAAACTTGCAACTGGGTCTCTTTGATGATGATACCGAGATAGGCTCTGTTAGCCGTTTTGCCAAGCTACCACTGAGTGAACATATACGCTCCAATCCTATCTTAAAACATCCAAAGCTAACCGATGATGGAGTGCTGTTTTTTAGTGCCTATTATGATTATATTAAATCTATTAAAAATGTAAAATCACCCCAACATATGTTAGCCAAACTCATCGACTCAACGCTCTATGGCTCTGTCATAGAGATGCTATCAAACCAAAGAGCCAAACTAAAGTCAGGTGAAATAGACCAAGATAAAAAAGCCCTTGCAAAAGAGAGAATTATACGAAAAGCACGACTTTTAAAAGATTTATCTGCTCCATACAAAGAGGTTGGTAGATTTGTAAATGCTATGGTTCTGGGTGGAAATGAGCTTAGTGAAGGGGATGGGGTTAATCTATTAACGGTTCATGCCAGTAAGGGATTAGAGTTTACAGAGGTCTATATTACAGATTTAATGGATGGACGTTTTCCCAATACCAAACTTATGGGAAAAGGTGGAAGTTTGGATGAAGAGAGACGGCTTTTTTATGTGGCAGTGACAAGAGCCAAAGAGAAGCTTTATCTATCTTATGCCAAACATGATAAAGTAAAAAAATTGGATTTTAAGCCCTCGCCATTTTTGTATGAGGCTGGGCTTTTAAAGATTAAAAGTGATTAAAGCTTCAAGCACCAATGCAAAAGAGTCCACTAAACACAGCTGGACACAAGACCCTTTTGATAGATTAATTGTGGCTAATGCTATTTGTAATAACAGCTATCCATCCTATCTTGATACTCATCTTCAATAGGAGGGACATAAAAATAGCGTTTTATCGCCTTTTTAGCCTTCTCTTTTTCTAATATTTTAGTTTTGATAATTTTTAGTGATTTTTTATATGCCATATTCCTATTATTGTACCATTATAATATTTT
>JALTGP010000027.1 GCA_027076905.1 Campylobacteraceae bacterium
CTGGGCGAGGTTACTATTCTATTTCTCTCTATTTTTGGAATAGGTTTGGGGTTAGAGGGGTATAAAGACAAACTAAATATCTTTGCTTACGAAAACCGACTTCTTAAAACTGCTGTTGATACGCTCTTTCCTCTGATTATCTTGTTTGGTTTTTATGTAATTATTCATGGACACCTAAGCCCAGGTGGTGGGTTTCAAGGTGGTGTGATTATTGCCAGTGCCTTTTTGCTTATGTTCTTGGCAAAAAATGATGATTTTGCTCTTAATCATAAAATTATGGGGCTTATCGAAGCTTTGAGTGGGGCTAGTTTTATTCTTATTGGTCTTTTGGGGCTACTTATTATGAATAGATTTTTTGATAACTTTTTGCCACTAGGAACGCTTGGAAACCTCTTTAGTGGAGGTATTATTCCACTTATCTATATATTTGTAGGGTTAAAAGTCTCTGCTGAAATTACTGCTTTAGTTGAGTATTTTATAAGGATTAAAGATGTTAAATAGTTTTAATCAAACTCCATTTCTTCATGGTGTCATTACCATTGGTTCACTAATCCTGCTAACCATAGGTTTAGTTGGGGCATTGACCAAAAAGAATCTCTTTAAGATTTTTCTCTCACTAGCAATTGCCGAGGCGAGTCTTTTTATCTATTTTATTGGAATGCACTTTGAAGTGGGAAAAGTTGCTCCAATTATAACCGATGAGGTAACAAAATTTAGCCTTAATATGGTTGACCCTGTGCCACAAGCTATGATTTTAACCACCATTGTTATTGCTATTGCTGTGCTTTCGTTGGCTCTCTCTTTTATTATCAACTACTTTAAGTTGACCAACAATATGAGAGTCAATCAAATGAACGAGTTAGGAGAGGGAAAATGAGTACACTCTATTTTGTAGTTGTGCCTCTTTTGGCATCATTTTTAACACCTTTCTTTAAAAATTATCTTCGATATATCTCCGTAGCTCTGAATCTTCTGCTTTTGGTTTTTGCTCTTAGCTTTATGGGTGCAGAGCCTATCAGAGAGTATATCTCATTTGATTCAGCACTTAGTATCTCTTTTGTCTTGGACAGTGCATCTCTATTTTTTATTGTACTTTTTCTTGTGATTATGACACTCTTTTCACTCTACCATCTACAAGAAAAGAGCCGTAAAGATAGCTTTATCTTGACCAATATGCTCTTGGCGAGTGTTTCAGGATTGGTACTTAGTGGGGATATTTTTAATATCTATATCTTTTTCGAGATAGCAAGTATCACAGCCTATATCTTAACCTCTTTAGCCAAAGATAAAAAAGCCTATAGTGGTGCGATTAGATATATGATAATTGGTTCATTTGCCTCTATCTTTTTGCTTATTGCCATTATGACTATCTATCTAAATATTGGTAGCCTAAATTTAGAGACCATTGCCAAAGAGTTTAACAGTATCAATCCAAATAGTCAATTTTTGATTATCCTTTCGCTATTTATTGGATTTGGGATTAAATCAGAGATTTTCCCTCTTAACTTTTGGGTAGTTGATATTTACCAAGCCTCTAGCAACAGGGTTAATGCCCTTTTTAGTGCTATTCTCTCTAAAGCCTATATTTTTGTATTTTTTCATATCGCCTATATACTTCATGTCAATACAAAATATCTGGGCTTCCTAGCTATAATTGGGATTATCTCTTTTGCGATTGCAGAGCTATCTGCTTTGAGTAGCAAAGATTTAAAAAGAGTCTTGGCATACTCAACTTTGGGGCAGATTGGGGTGCTATTTGTTGCCTTGTCTTCTTCTAGTGTAGATGTGGTTTCAGGGGCTATCTTTTTGATTACACTTCACTCTATTACAAAACTGATGCTCTTTTTGTCATTGGATATTTTAGAGCAGAAGTTTAAAACCACAAGCATAGAGATATTTAAAAAGTTTAACTCTCTATTTTTAACGGTTATCTTTGCGATTGGCTTCTTATCTCTTCTTGGAATTCCTCCATTTGGTGGGTTTATTGCAAAACTTACAATCTTAAAAGGTCTTGCAGGATTAAGAGAGTACCTTTTGATTGGTGCAATTTTGCTTATATCTTTAATCGAAGCTGTCTATTTCTTTAGACTCTTAGGAAGCAGAGACTCATCCCAAACCAAAGAGAGCGTTGAGGTGGCACTGTTACCAAAAGTTCTGCTCTCTATTATGGCTATTGCTATTGTCTATTTTGGACTCTTTCCCGATGCACTTTTGGATATATCTAAAAGTGTCGCCACCTCACTAATAGGAGGAGCAGATGTTTAATTTTTCCGTGACCCCAATGGGCAATCTATTTTTTGGGTTGACTGTTATTGTATTTGTCTCTTTGGCAATTGTTCGTTTTGCCTCTTTTGGGGATAAAGCTTCTGATTCCAAGCAAAACAATCCTTTTCTTTGTCTACTTCTATTTACAGCTTTGGGTATTATCTTTTATGCCAGTGACCTTATTACACTCTTTATTGGGTGGGAGGTTATGAGTTGGAGTAGTTACTTTATTCTTGCCAACCGTGCCAAGATTAAGACTCTTCAAAAGTATATTATCTTTAATCTTGGAGCAGGTTTTGCACTGCTTGGGGCAATTGTGCTTATCTATAGCTTTACAGGAACAATGCTCTATGAGCAGATAGATTTTAGTAAAGTTCCAACCATGTTGCATCTTCCTATCTCTATTTTGTTGATTATTACTATCTTTGTTAAGTCTGGTGTCATGCCATTCCACCATTGGGTGGTAGACAGTTATGAGGAATCAGATAACCTATTTAGTGCTGTTTTAAGTGCGATTATCTCCAAAGCGGGAATTTTTCTCTTTATTTTGATGTTTGGTCAGATTATAGGAATAAAACAAAATCTTCTATTTGATATTGTAGCATGGCTTGGTGTAATCACTTCTGTTATTGCCACCTTCAAAGCCATCTCACAAGATAGCATGAAACGACTTTTAGCCTACTCATCTATTGCTCAACTTGGATATATTGTAACCATCTTATCTATTTTTTCAGCAAGTGGCGTTGAGGCAGGTCTTTATCATACGATAATCCACACCTTTGTTAAACTGCTTCTCTTTGTAAATATCGCTTCGATTATCTACATTACAGGCAAAAGCAAATTTAGTGAGCTTGGTGGGTTGATTTACCGTTATCCTCTTCTATTCGTAATGCTTCTTATTGGTATTATAAGTTTAGCAGGAGTCCCACCACTGGCAGGATTTAACAGTAAGTTTTTAATCTATACAACACTTTTAGAAGAGAAAAAAGCTCTACTGCTTGTAGCCATAATGTTTAGCTCTGCTTCAGCCTTTTTATACTGTTTTAAACTTATCTACGGTATCTATCTTGGTCAAGTGGTTGATGATAAAACAGAACATAAAGAGCTACCAAATAGCTACTATATTCCTCAAATTATAGGCTCTATTGTATTGATTGGATTGGGTATCTTCCCTTCATTTGGTACAATAATAATAAACTCAACACTTACAACTTTAGGCTTTGAACCAACTGTATATACAAGCTTAACAGAGTTAAATGGTGGTTTTGCTTCGTTTAATGGGGCAATGATTATGAGTATCTTTGCCTCTATATTTATTGCTGTTTTGCTTATCTCATTGGCTCTAAAAAATAGACTACAAGAGAGAAGAGACAGATATGACATAAGCTACTGTGGAGAGACTCCAAACCCATCGGTAAACTTACACTATGGTTATGGAATTGGAGAGGAGCTAAGACGGATTAGCTTTATTGGGATAATTTTAAGAAACAGCTCACAAGCCTCTTGGGAATGGTTAGCAACCATTACAAAAGATAGCTCAACAGTTCTTAAACAGCTCTATAGCTTAACCGTACAAAATATAGGAGTCTTAACACTTCTATTCTTTACAATACTACTCTTTGTGGGGGTAAAATAATGTTTTTAGATATAGTTTATATGCTTTTTTTGGCATACTTTTTTGGATTTTTATACTATGGACTCTACCGAAATATCTCGGCAAGGGTTCATGGAAGATATGGACCATCTTTAGCTCAATCTTTTATTGATAGTATTAAACTCTTTTCAAAAGAGAACACCACCAATTTTGGGTGGATGTTCTATGCAGGAATCGTTTTTATGGTTACAGGTTCTGTTATGACCGTGCTGTTTATCCCTTATCTTAATGGCTCTGACCAATTAGTAGGTTTTAGCGAGTATGGAAACTTGATTGTTGTTCTCTATCTTATGGTTCTAGGCCCACTTGGTAATGCAATGGGAATTGGAAGCAATGGAAACCCTTTTGGGGTTATGGGAATCACAAGAGGTTTAACACGACTTATTGGGCTTGAGCTACCATTCTATATTGCAGTAGTTGGGCTGATGATAGCCAATGAAACAGCAGATATAAGCACCATTATGGCAAACCAAAGTAGTGGATATAACGCATTTGCTCATCCACTTCTATTTATTGGGGCATTTATCTCGTTTCTAGGGTTTATGGGCAAATCGCCATTTGATGTGGTGGGTGCGCCCCAAGAGGTTTACAGTGGACCAGCTACTGAATTTAGTGGTAAGTTTTTTGGTTTGGCTCTCTCCCAAAGTGCTATTTTCTCATTTGCAAAACTACTTTTAATGGTAGATTTGTTTTTGGGTGGGGCATCTAATCTGCTTGAGCTTGTAGTAAAGACATTTATTCTGTTTATTCTAGCTGTATTTGTGGGTAATGTATATGCTCGTTTTACAACCGTTCAGAGTGTTGAGTTTTTAATAAGAGTACCAAGCGTCATTGCCTTAATTGGACTGATATTTGTGTAGGTTCGATTTCATCGAACAAAAAATTATATAGTATAGGAATAGAAGATGGAAGAAGGATTTATAGACTACCAAAAGGTCTTGGATAATGAAGAACATGCCATAAAAAGCACCCAAAGTGTTATACAGAAGGCTGTGGATTGGTTTCGTTCTAAGAGTATGTTTGTTTTGGCTTATGGAACAGGGTGTGGGGCTATTGAGATGCCTCCAACCTTTACGAGCCGATATGATATAGAGCGAATTGGCGTGGTTGGAGTTGCTACCCCACGACAAGCTGATATTTTAATTGTTTCAGGCTACTGCTCTTATAAGACGCTAAAGAGAGTTATACGAAGTTATGAGCAGATGAATGA
>JALTGP010000028.1 GCA_027076905.1 Campylobacteraceae bacterium
GGTATCATTTTCACCTTGAGCAGAGAAACTACCTGAATGTTCACTATTATCTCTTTCAGTTGATTCCGTCATATTAGAACTAATGCTACCATTTCCATCATTAGTATTATTTTTCCCATCAGAGTCTCCATCTTTTACACTCCCCATCATATCTCCAAAAGAGTCAGTTACAGTATCACGAGGAGAGATATTATTATCTCTATTTGAATTACTAGATTCTTCACTACTTCTATCTCCCATAGTAATCTCACCATTCATATGAGAAGAAAAGTTTTCATTAGAATCTACATTAGCAGAAGAGCTATTATTGGAATCTATACGACGCTCTTCTTCATGATTACCTCTTATATTATCCATAGTATTATTGATATCTATACTACTTATCTCTGAGTTGTCTCCATTAATAACAGTATCATTATTGTCTATTTTACCCCTATGTTCTGCCTCTACATCTAAATTGGTTCTAACTTGTCTTTTTGTTAAATCGGCTTTAGTTGCATTTAAATGTGCTACTGTTTGATTTTTATCTACAATTGTACCGTTATACTCATTTGAGTGTTCAGCAGTCAATCTACTATGAACAGCTTCTAAAAGGTCTTGATTTAAATCATCCAAAGATGATAATGTTTCGGTTAAAACACTGTTTGCACCTTGAGATATCTGAATACCATTAGATGTATTTCCATCACTGTCTAATGTTTGAAGTAGTTGAGCTATTGTTGTATTTGTCTCTAATATTGTAATATTATCTTCTAGCATAGAAGCATTAATATCTCTTAAGTTAATCCCACCTATAGTAAAGTTACAGTCACTGTTACTTTCAAAAGTAAATGTACCATTCTCATCTGTTACTCCACTCTCATCTCCACACTGAAAAGTTACTCCCTCAACAGCAGAGTCAACATAGTATCCTTTGCTAATCTTTTTTTGAGCTACTACAGGGTTTTCTACTTCATTATTTGTAGAAGTTAAAGAATCAGTTAGAGATGATACAGGAGGAGTACTACTACTACTACCACTTCCACATCCAACTAAAAGAAGTGTTGCCGTTACAATTGAACCTATTGTTGTTAATCTATTCATACCTTAATCCTTTGTACTTTTTAATAAAATAATTATAATATAAAAGTATTAGCAAAGTGTTAGCAAAAGTATTAATTAAAAAATTATCTGATATTTTTCTCTCCCATCGCTCCTACGCAATGCCAATGAAATAAGGAATTGGTCAAAAAAAGCTTATTTCATTGGCATTGCCGAGGATGGGATGGGAACGAGCTAACCCTTGTCTGAAAAGTTAAGGTTGCAAGTTGAGGCAAAAGTTCCTTGTCTTGTAGACAGAACCAGTCATATTTTGTCTTCGTTAATTAAGTTAAGAGAGGTTGCTTAGTTCTACTAGGCATTACTCCTTTTATCTCGTATTCATGACAAATGAAGCCTCTTCTATAATCTTTGATTTGGGAGAGTGAGGTTCACTACTCTTTGTACTTATTAATATCTTTGAAAATTATTTTTGAAATATAATTTTTTACTAATCTTAATTGAAATGCTTTATCAAATATCTCCTGCTCTTTCTTTTCATTTAAGTTATCAGGATAGAAAAATTTAGTTATGACCT
>JALTGP010000029.1 GCA_027076905.1 Campylobacteraceae bacterium
GTGGAAACAAGAAAAGAAAACCTCCTCCTCTTAAACCAAATTTTTCAACCTAAAGTCAAACTTCAAAGCATCTTCATGACAGACATCCACACAACGTCCACATAGTGTACAATCTGCTCCTGTAATATATTGATGAGTTATCTCTTTTTCATCTATCTGCTTTTTATATTTTGCTTTGGTAATCTCTAATACTTGTGGTTCAAAACAGACATCATGACAGACCATACAGCTGTCACAGTTGTCGTTCCACTCTATACGTAAGGCTGAGATTTTTCCTATCATTCCATAGGTTGTACCGATTGGACAGACATAGCTACACCATGCACGGCGAGAGAAAAATACCTCTATGAGAAATACCATAACGACCCACAAAAGAGAGACTGTCCAACCATATGCCATCATACGACTGAGAATTCCTACTACTGATATGGTCTCAAAAACAAGATATCCACTGACAAATGCCATGGTTAAAAAACCTAACCAAAAAACATATTTAACTCGATGGTCAAATTTTCTATTTTTGATAATTTTCTTTTTTACCAATGTATTGTGTAATTTTTCACCATACTCACTCAAAATACCATAAGGGCAGACCCACGAACAGTAGCTTCGCCCACCCAATAGTAGGTAGACTAAAATAATGGTACTCACCCCAATAATAATATTAATAGGAATATGATAGGTTGCCAACCACACCTCTAGCGTGGCAAATGGGTCAATCATATGAAACCCTAAAAAACGTGAACCGTTTAGTGTTCCCTCTAGCATTTGAAGATCTATAAAAAAGGATAAGAAGAAAAGCGTATGGATAGAGATAACCAAAATCCATCGTTTCATTCGGTAACTAAACTTCTTTTTCCCCTCTCTGGTGGTGTCCCAAAAGGTTGACCAGAAAGTAGTATTTTTTATTGTCTCTCGGTTATTGTACTTGTCCATCTCTTAACCCCTTAGTTCTTTTTAGCCTCTTCTGCTCTAGTAGGGAACTCACCAATTTCATCGGCAAATATTCGTAAATCCTCTTGACTTAGCTTGATGAGAAGCCCTTTCATAATCATATTCTCTTTTCGTCCTGATTTAAAGTCGATTAAATCTTTATATATTACATCAGCACTCTGTCCAAACAGTTTTGGTCCCATAAGCTTTTTACCATTTTGCACTCCTGAGCCATTTACACCATGACAAGAAGAGCATTTACTTTTATAGGCATTACTAACCTCAAATGCTCCTACATTTCCTGCTTTTTCTCTGAGGGTAGTAAGCTTGTCATCCTCTTTTTCACGGTCACTCTTTTCATCTATTTTGGTGGTTTTTGCATTGCTCATTTTATCACCCATATCTGCGATAATATGCCCTGCTTCTCCACCATGATAGGCATGTCCATTTGACGCTGTAAATGCCATTAGTCCTATAATAATTAGTGTCAAAATCCCAACAATAATATTTTTCATCTATCTACTCCTCATCTCTTTAATTTTTTGATTAAACATATAAATCTCATCGGCAAGTTCTCGAATCTCAAGCTCATCCATATGGTTAATGAGTCCATCCATTAGAGGATTACTCTTTTTTCCACTTTTAAAGTCAGCAATGGCATTAAAAATATAATCAGAACTTTTACCTAAAAGCGAAGGTCCTACCACACCATTGGCATAGTCACTGTGACAAGCAGAACATTTCACCATAAAATGTTTACTCATTTTCCCTACCAATAACGAAAGTTTCACCTCTTCATAAGGGCTACGCACATGCATATTGGCATCAACTTTTGTTCTAGGTTTGACCCGAACCGAAGCATCTTGATTGGCAGGTTGACTATTTGGGTCATAACCATGTTTCAAACCATCAGTGTTGGTCATACCCTTATAAAAGGTCTTCTCTTCTGAACCATTACTCTCTTTTAGAGCTACTTTTATCTCTTGGGCATTTTTATTAGCCACAATCTCAATTTTAGGTGATTGGCTTTTTGATATCTCTTTTAATTCATCTTTTGGTTCATCTCCACATCCTACAAATGCAATAAGAGAACCCAAAAGCAATACTTTGAAAATATTTGTGGCTAATGCCTCCGATTCTAACAACTTTTTAACTTTTTTTGACATTATAGTTCTCCTTTATACTGCTCTGTATAAGTAACACGTGGTTTAATAATAATAGATGGCGTACTGGTTGGACAGACCTCTTGACAGACCCCACACCCTGTACACGCATCATAAATAACGGGTTTGGTAATCCCAACGGATGATGTGACTATCGCAATGGCAGAGAGAGGATTTACCATGGGACACATATCAGCACAGAGCGTACACGCATCCCCCTCACGGTTATCAAACTTCTCTAACATCTCTCTCTCATACTCGGTGACATTGTTGGTATTTTTTATAAATTCTTTCATCTTATCGTTATATCCCGCAGGAATTGGCTCACGCTTGACAGCCAAACAGGTACGAGGTGAAGTCAAAACAGCAATTCCCATATGAATATCTTCTGCTTTTTCACAAGAGTGGTTCAATGCACCTGTTGGACAAGCAAGAACACAAGGAACAGCTTCACACGCCCAACATCCACGGATATTTGCATCTATATAGGGTGTTCCCATCCCGTGACCTTTGCCCCAATCGGCAAGTTCTATGGCATGGTAAGGACAGACTTGAAGACACTGCCCACACTTAATACAAAGCCCTAAAAAATCATCTTCAGCCAATGCCCCAGGAGGTCGTAGTCGTGTCTCATCTGCCACTAGGTACGGACTCAATCCCACACCACCTGCAAGAACTAATCCCAACACACCAAGTGTTGAATATTTTAAAAACTCTCTTCTTTGTGTCTCTATTTTTGCCATACTTCCTATCCTTCCAATCTTACTTTTGGTTCTTCATCCTCTAGCAAAAATATTGGCTCTGAAAATGGAGCTAATTTTGCTAAAAAATTGAGTAACGAAATTACAGGAGAACCGTAAAAAAACTTCACATCGGGATTATAGACCCAAAGTTGGTCGGCGTATTGATAGACTTTATGTGGGGTATCTCCCACGTTGTCCCCATCTCGATCAAACCCTGCATAGTTATCCCAGTAGTTTCCCACTATTACATTTTCATTGGTTTTACTGCCTCTACTATCATTCACAATATCTTCTATATTCCCTTTTATGGTATTATTTTTGATAATATTATTCTCACTCAATGAGTGAAAATGCAACGCCTCTGCATTATACAAAACCTTGTTATCCTCTATCCAGTTATGGGTATCAGGTTCAAATGGAGACCTGTCAATATAGATACCCTGTGCACAGTAAATCACGGTGTTATTTTTAAGTGTAAAGTTAGAGACATCTTTTAGTCCTATCCCCATACCTGTGGCTCCTAGTGAACTCTGTATTAGATTACCAGTAGCAATCGTATCTTGTGAATACATAAAAAATATCCCTACGGAATTGTACTTGTAGGTATTGTTTTTCACAATATTTCTACCTGCATACATAAAGTGCAACGAGTAGCGACAATGCTCACCATAGTTCTCTTCTATCAGGTTTCCATGAGAGTACCACACCACCATGTCACGTGATTTGATGAGTCTGTTTTTTTTAACCACATTGTTGTGACTGTACCACAAACGCAAACCATCACCACGAAGCCCAAGATCATAATCTTTTGAGCGAATGGTGTTGTTTTGAATCAGTGAACTGTTCACCATCTGCATATCAATCCCAAAAAGACAATTATCTATTTGACAATCACTTATCTCACACTGCTTGGCATTGCTAACTAAAATCCCTGCATCAAGTGTATGGGTCATCTCACCAGAGTTAGTAATTTTGAGGTTTTTGAGTGTTACAAAAGAGCTTTCCACTTTTATAACTGTCCCTTTTCCTTCACCATCTATAATAACTCCCTCCTCTTTACCGATAATAGTTAGAGGTTTTTTGATGACCACAGAACCTATATAGATACCTTTTGGAAGCTTTAAAATAGAGCCTGATGGGGCTTTGTCTATCGCATCTTGCAGGGTGTTTGCATTTGCAAAAATGAACAATGATAAGAAAACAATCAATACTCTAGTCAATTTTATACCTTTTTATTTTGCGTTTGTCTCTCTAATCGCTTTCTGTCTTCCCAAAAATGCTAAAAGACTCAAGAACGAAATCGCCACAATTAGATAAAATCCAATGGTGGGGTAAGAGTGTGTCACAAACTGTGCAATTTTTCCATCACCAAATACCGTTGGCATAAATGGTTTGATTTTAAACGCACCCCAATCATGAAGGTTATGCCCAAACCAATACAACCAGTAGGAGTAATCAGCAATAAACAGCAGTGGTAAAGAAACAGGAATCAACATAGCATAGGTAAAGATAGCATGGTTATAGAAGATAAAGTAAATCATCGCCAAGCTCAAAAACAATAAAGCATAGATACCAATCTCACGCTCAATTGTACCACCAACCCACATTGGGTCCATACCAACATAGTGGTTAATGGTATTCATCTCATGTACCTCTCCACTATATCCGTCAAAATGGAAAAAGACAGGAATCCCCTCAGGAAATGCCTCTTTTGGATAGTTGGGAGCTTCAAGTGAAACTGCCCAAATAGGCATAGAGGCAACCCCTATCTCAGAGGCACTTTTTATCATCCCATCTAGGTTATTATGCGACTCTTTTGGGGTTGCAATACTCTTGTAGCGACCTTGATTATAGAGATTCCAAACCATTTTAGAGAAGCTTGATATCTGTTCGGGTTTTCCATCATTTATCTTATTTAACGTACCATGAAAAGCTATCATGGGAAATGTAAAAGCCACAGTCATAATAAGCAGTGCTAAGGTAGCAAAAATCTTTGACTTCATAAAACTTGGGTGCATTGTCTCTCCTCGAAGTGGTGTAATAAAACTTATAATTTTCATAAGAATATATTATAAATTTTATAAATATAGATTATTATATTATAAATAAAAGAGAGAGAATATGATTTACATCAAGATTTAAAAAGTTAAATTATAAAGATTAAAAATTGTATTTTTTTAATTAAGAGTAAAATTATCTGATTTTATTTTCTAATTAAGAGTGTTTTTATCTGATTTAGATTATATTATTGAAATAAATAATTATTATCAAGGAGTATTATATGAAAAAGCTACTAATTTCGATGACCATACTAACTACTTCAATCCTTATCGCAGATATCGAAGCGGGGAAAAAAGTCTATAAAGAGAATTGTGCCATTTGTCACAGTATAAATGGTGGTGGTGGACTAGGACCTGATTTTAATATGGTTGCCTACACGCGACAAAAAGAGAAGATAGCAGATTATGCCAAAGACCCATATAGTCTGTTTGAGACATTTGGATACAGTGCTAATGCCATGCCAACCTTGCCACTAGAGGATGAGCAGTTTAAAGATGTAGCTGATTACATCTCCTCTTTACAACCATTTAAGAAGTGGATGATAAAATCGAAATAATTCTGCTACAATATCGGCATGAAAAAAATAGCAGTATTATTTAGTGGAACGGGTAGTAATTTAAAATATATTTTAGAACATCTGCATGGTAAAGAGGTGGAGGTGGTTGTGGCATTAACCAACAGACCAGATGCGGGGGGGATAGTGTTTGCTCAAGAGCATGGTATTCCTTTTGAGATTATTGACTCTTGTCTTTTTGCCAGTCGAGAGGCGTTTGACAATGAAATAGTAAGTGCGTTGCACTACTACAATCCAGACTTGACCGTATTGGCAGGGTTTATGAGAATCTTAACTCCTATTTTTACCGATAAAATTAAAGCGATAAATCTTCATCCCTCTTTGCTTCCTCTACATAAAGGTCTTATGGCAATTGAGAGAAGTTATGATGATGAAAATGAGGTAGGTGGTGTCTCGGTTCATTGGGTGAGCAGTGAACTTGATGGAGGTGAGGTGATTTTACAAAAAGAGGTACAAAAAAAGAGTAAATCATTTGAAGAGTATGAAAAGGAGATCAAATATATTGAGAAGATTGCTCTATGTGAAGGGATTTTAACTCTCTTAGAAGAAGCAAAATATTAAGATATCCATATTAATCAAAAAAGTTACTAATAAAATCGACTATCTCATAGTTACCACTCTCTGATTGAGAGGAGCATCTATTATGTGTGATGTAATATAGAGCCTCTTTTAACGAACTCTCTTCCCTATCTCCAAAAGCTTTGTAAATGTTATCCTCTACCACACAAGTGGGATAGAGACCATTGGGACTTATCATCTGATGATCACTGTTTTGAGCTTTGGTATTGATAAGAAACAGGGCTTTATCACAAAAGAGTCCGATGCTGTTATAGGCGTATGGTTTTCCACAGGTCTCTTGTCCCACTTGAATCACCTCCATCTGATTCTCTGAAGCACGTAGATTTAGGATAAGCTGTTCACTTGCCGAACAGGTACGTTTTGAGGTAATAACAAAGAGACGATTTAGATTGAGTTGATTGTGGCTAAACTCTTTAAAGTTGGTGGTGTAGTTGAGATGTGAATATTTAGAGTTAAAGAGATAGTGGGTAAATACTCGATTGTTAACATAAGCTCCACCAATAAGAGATGAGAGGTGTCTTGCAACATTCATATCTCCTCCTCCATTATATCGTAAATCGAGAATCAAATCATCTATCTGGGCTGATTTAAACTTCTCAAAAATATGGTCTATCTCCTCCTCTTTGGAAGGAATAAAATCACTAAAGACCATGTACCCTATCTTTTTATTCTCAATATGATAAATTTTTACATTACTAATGGTATGCACCGCATAATCATATTTTATTATTCTTTTTTTATACCGTTTTCCCTTTTTCCAAAAGGTAAAAGTTAGTTTATTTTCCTTTTTTAACTTCTTTTTAATTCTCTTTAAATTAGAGGATTGGGTAGAGATATTCTCCACTTTTGTAATGATATCTCCACGCTTTATCCCTGCTTTTTGGGCAGGAGAGTTGGGATAGACAAAGACCACTCCAAGTGCCTCTTTCCCACTTTTAAGCTGTATAAGAAAAGGAATAAAGCCAAAATTATTGTATCGTCCTAAACCAAAAAAACGATTAACCTTTTTTAAATCTACAATATGACTAAAGAGGTCATCTTCATCTTTAAGCATCGTTAATAACTCCTCAGGAGAGGAGTAGTGGTCTGTTGAATCTAAAACTGGAACACCTTCATGCCAAAGATAAGAGTCGTGCATCGCATTATAAACATATTGGTTTTGATTTTTTATACGGCATGAGGAGGGAGCTTTTACCGAATAGAAATGATTTTCATTACTCATTGGTTCTGATTTCTCTTGGGGTATAGAAAACTGCGGTGCGATAAGATATTGTCTCTCTTGTACATCAGCACAAGCAGAAAAAAATATAGATAATAGAATAGATACCCATAATAGTTTTTTCAATGTCTCTCCTGTGTTTTGATAATGTATTATAACCTAAAAAAATATAATTGAATATTAATTGTTTAAATTTCTTAAATTATACTTTAATTAGTTTGAAGATGATTGTTTGCTTTTATTTATAAGGGGACTTTATGGTTGTAATAGGTTATAATTAAGTTTTATAGTTTAATTTGGGAAAATAGGATTTTTATTGAAAAGCTTACGCTTATGTTTATACCTGCTTACATTTTTGGTAATACCGTTGTCTCTAAATGGTGCCAAGGTACATCATCTAAAGTGGGAAAAAGGACTTGATTTTGAGAGCTATTTAGAGCGTTATGGTGTTCCTGAGACACTTATTGATACCTTGGATAGAGAAGATATGGAGTTGATATCTGAAATAATAGATAACCGATATTATTATGAGATGATAGCCACCAATGGTGTATTACTTCAATCACTTATTCCCATAGGAGAAGAGATGCAGTTTCATCTTTTTATGACTTCCAAAGGATACAAACTTGAGATAATTCCTATTGCTTATAAAAATGACACTTACATTACCCAACTTTCGGTTAAAAATAGTCCCAATTTTGATATTATAAAAACGGTTAAAAATAGAAAACTTGCAAATGAGTTTTTAAGAGTTTTAAAAGATAGTGTCAACTTTGAAAGTGTTCAAAAAGGGGATAAACTCGCTATTGTTTATGACCAAAAAATGCGTTTAGGGCAACCCATTGGTATGCCTGACATCAAGGTTGCGATGATGGAAATATGTGGAAGTAAACACTATGTTTTCAAACATACTGACCAACGCTATTACGATGAAGAGGGCAAAGAGCTTATTAAACGCTACATGAGAAAACCTCTTAACCATATTCGAATCACCTCTCATTTTACTCATCGACGATACCACCCGATACAGAAACGTTGGAAGGCACACCTTGGAACCGATTTTGGAGCAAGAAGTGGTACTCCTATCTTCGCTGTTGCAAAAGGAAAAGTTATCTTTTCAGGATGGAAAGGTGGGTATGGTAAAGTCATCAAAATACAGCATGATGATGGCTATGTAAGTCTATATGCACACCAAAGTAGATTAAAAGTTAAGAAAGGAGAATTTGTATCCAAGGGTGATGTGATTGGTTTTGTGGGTTCTACAGGACGAAGTACAGGACCTCATTTGCACTTTGGTATCTATAAAAATGGTCGAGCAATTGACCCCATGCGTGTTGTAAAGTTTAAAACAGAAGGGCTTTGGGGCAGTGAAAAAAGAGCATTTATTAAGAGAAAAAAGATATATAAATCAATTATCAGTAAGATTATAGAGGAGAATCGACCATCTTACATATGGAACCGTATGGATGAGAGTTGTGTAAATCCAAAAATGAAAAGTTATTATAAAAATTTAGGATGGTAAATGGAAAATAGAATAGAAGAGTTTAAACTTCAAGCATTAGATAACCCAAAATTTATAGAGTCAGCACTGGTGACCTACAAACAAAATGGGATAAAAAAGAGTTGGGAAGTGGTCAAAGCACATGACTCGGTAGCAGTTCTTATCTATCATAAAGAGCGTCAGAGCTTTGTCCTTGTGAAGCAGTTTAGACCTGCTGTTTATATGGCTGGGAGACAAGATGGTTTAACAGTGGAACTCTGTGCAGGAATTGTTGATAAACCTATTCCCTTAGTAGATATTGCCAGAGAGGAGATACTTGAAGAGTGTGGCTATAGTGTGGATTCAGCAGATATTTCACGTATCACCATGGTGAACAATGCTGTAGGTTTTGCAGGAACCAAACAGACCATCTTTTATGTGGAGGTGGATGAGTCGATGCATACCCATAATGGTGGGGGAATAGATACCGAGCTTATAGAGGTTATAGAGCTACCCGTCTCTGGGGCAAAAAAATTTATCTATGATGAGAGCATTGCTAAGACCACAGGATTACTTTTTTCTTTTATGTGGTGGCTCGATAATTATGCTAAAATTAGGGTAAAAAACAAAGGATAAAAATGGCATCTGGTATTTTTATGATATTTGACGACATTGCAATGCTTATGGATGATATGGCATTGGCAACAAAAAAAACGGCAGGGATACTTGGAGATGATTTGGCAGTAAATGCCGATAAGGCATCAGGTTTTTCTGCTTCTCGTGAATTGCCTGTTTTATGGGAGATTACAAAAGGTTCCTTTTTAAATAAATTGATTATTTTACCGATGGTTTTTTTGATGAGTGCTTTTGCCCCATGGTTGATTGTACCTATCTTAATGTTTGGGGGAGTCTATTTGGCATATGAGGGGGCAGAGAAAATTTATGAGTATTTTAGAAAGCCACAACAAGAGCTACCCCTTAACAGATATGCAGAGATGTCCATTGAAAAGCTAAAAGATGATGAGGCAGATAAGATAAAATCAGCAATTACGACAGATTTTATCTTGTCCATAGAGATTATTATTATTGCACTAGGAGCAGTCTTGGATAAAAATATATTTACTCAGATAAGTGTTGTCTCTTTTGTCGCTGTTATTGCAACTATTGGAGTTTATGGTATTGTTGCCATTATTGTTCGCATGGATGATTTTGGATATATGCTGGTAAATATGAGCAATGGTACAGACAATATAAAAAAGAAAATGGGTGAGTTTCTAATTACTCTATTACCCAAAGTTATAAAGTCCTTAACCGTTGTTGGTACGATTGCCATGCTTTTGGTAGCAGGTGGAATTTATGTTCATAATATTCATGAACTTCATGAGTTTCTTCATGGTATACCATCAATTATAGGGGATTTTTTAGTGGGTTCTATTGTGGGATTTATTGCTCTAATTATTGTGAAAACAGTCTCCAAAATAAAAAGATAGGAGCCGTTCCTATCCTGTTTTTATCTATTAGATTTTTTCTAAAACTCTTTGTATTTGGTGACTTTAGTTCCCAATAAGGCGAACCTAAAGCCATAGTTTCTTATTCTACCTATTTTTTACTTTTTATCTGTATCTATTTGGAGTACGGCGTTATTATAATCTTCTTTATACTCTTTGAGGAGCATCGCTTGGTGTGCATTCTCTTTTTCCAAACCTCGACAATACGCACCTTTAAAATTTAAATCCTCTTTGAGTTCAAAGACCTCCTCTTCTAGTGTTTCATCTGGACCTTTTTTTATAATCCAAGCGGTAGCAAATCCTAAAATCCATGCACCCATAAGACAGAGTATTATTTCAATAACTATTGTGGTTAACATATCCATTTTTTAATTCCTATTTCATTTTTTTAATCTCTTCTAACATCAATTTCTCTAGCTCACTAAATTCACTGCTGTTATTTTTTTCTATTTTACGCTCATTTACTATTGGCTTTTCAATAACCATTGGTTTATAATTAGTTGGTTTATAATTAGTTGGTGTTGGTGTTGGTGTTGGTGTTGGTGTTGGTGTTGGTGTTTCTAATTCCCTATTTATATCCTCTAATATTCTTTTTTTTATTTCACCCAAGTTTTCTTTTTTCTCTTTGACCACTAGTGGAATAGAAGTTGGTTCTATTGGGATAGGTTTCTCAATCAGCTCTTTAACTGGCTCTTCACCAAACAACTCTTTAGTTGATAATTTTTTGATTATCGGTTTGATTGGTTCAGACTCATCTACTTTTATCACCTTAATAGGCTCTATACGCTGAACACTTTCAATAATTGGTACATGATTTGTATTGATAGGTTTAGGAATTTTTACTACCTCTTCTACTCTTTTTTTTACTAGTTGAAGCTTTTGGGGTTGGAGTGCAAATATTGTCAAGATACTATTTTTGTGATGCTCTACACAAAAAAATGCCAAAATTAGACTCATAATTAGCATGAATAACAAGCTTAGACCTTTTATCATATTTTCCTCTTCTGTAATAAAATAATATATTTTTTATCTGTTTTTATTTGTATAGTATACAAGAAATTTTGTTAAATAGATAATAAATTAGGATATTTTAAGAGGAGAAGAGGGAAAAATAAGAAGATTAACCCTCTGAGTTTGTAAAATTTAATATGTTAGTAATACTATTGTCCAGGATTATATTCCGCATAGTAGACGCTACCATCAGAGAAGGTATTGACAGTTAGTTTAGAGAAGCTCTCCAAGTATGCCCAAAAATTATCTTTAATTCTCTGTTCCATATCTACTTTACGTAGTGCCTCCTCCATACAACCCAACCACTCATAGCGAGACTTATCATAGATAGAAAAATCATCATGTAGACGAATCATAAACTCATTGAGGTTCATACCACCTGTTTCACTCTCATACACTTTAGGTCCACCACAAATCTGTATAAAAAATTTGGTATTTTTGACTTTTACTTCATGAAACTCATCTTCATCTTGTGGAAAGAAATGGGCGATATCACTCTCATAAATAATGTCATAAAAGTCATACATTAATGCCTTCATTCCCTCTTCTCCACCTACTGCGTCATAAAACTCTGATGCAGGGTTGGTAAAATCAACACTCTCACCCTTTTGGACTTTTGTAATTTCGTAACTCATGAGATTCTCCATTTTTTTAATAATTTGTATCTATTATAATAAATATAACTTTGAAATGCTATGATTAGTCGCAATATCTTTTGGTCAAGTCACCATATGTATCAATTCTTCTATCACGTAAAAACGGCCATATATCCCTAACCTCTTTGGTTCGTTTGCTATCTATATTAGCGTAGAGGATACTCTCCTCTTGATGATTGGCATACGCAATCAACTCCCCTTGTGGGTCACAAACAAAAGAGTTCCCCCAAAATCGTATACCATCCATAACACCTGAACTATCTGGCTCAAATCCTACTCTATTACAAGAGACCACAGGTACTCCATTTGCAATTGCATGGGCACGTTGGATGGTTATCCACGCATTTAGTTGTCTATTTTTCTCCTCTTTGCTATCTTCATCAAACCAGCCAATTGCTGTGGGATAGATAAGTATCTCTGCCCCTTTGAGGCTCATAAGCCGTGCTGATTCGGGATACCACTGGTCCCAACATATAAGAACGCCCAGTTTTCCCACTGAGGTTTGGATGGGTTCAAAGCCCAAATCCCCCTCGGTAAAATAGAACTTTTCATAAAATCCAGGGTCATCAGGGATGTGCATTTTTCGGTATTTTCCTGCGATGCTTCCATCATTTTCAAATACCACGGCTGTATTGTGATAGAGTCCTAAGGCACGTTGTTCAAAGAGAGAGGTGACCAAGACCACACAATTATCTCTTGCAATCTTTGACCAAAAAATTAAATCCTTTTTCCAAGAGTCTGCATAATCAAAAAACTTAGTATCAGCACTTTGACAAAAATACTCTGTCTGATGAAGCTCTTGAAGAATAATTAGTAAAGCCCCATTTTTAGATGCCTTTTTAATTAATTCCACTGTTTTATTAATATTTTCTTCTTTTAATAAATTTGATTGTTGTTGGATTAGTGCTATTTTCATAACAAGAATTTTATCTTAGTAGATTTTAAACAAACAGTATAAAACAGTTGAAATAGCTAAAAGAGTTAAAAAAGTTAAAAATAATGCATAAATTACAATATTATTTCATATATAACAATATTAAATAATAATTAAGTTCTATAGTGTTATAATTTATTAAATAAACAAAGGATTTATGATGATACTCTCTAAAATTTTTTTTCTCATTGGACTTTTTTTCTTTACAGCTTGTGGAAATACAGCAGGGTCTGCCTCTACACAACAAAATTTAGAAACAGTATCAAACATAATTCCTGTTTTAAAAAGTAAAAATGAAGATATCCTTCAAGCACTAAATAATGCAAGAAGTGTTTCTCGGGATTGCAATGATGGATTAGGAGTCGTTGGTCCAAGCAGAGCGTTAAGATGGAATGATGAACTCTATGCTTCGGCATATGAACATAGCCGTGACCTTGCCCAAAGTGATACTTTTTCACATCTAGGTTCAGGAACAGAGTTTGATATCACAGGAGATAATAGGGGAGGAGAACAAAGTAAATTTTTTGAGAGAATACAGAGCAATGGATATACAAACTATTATACTGTGGGTGAAAATATTGCAGGGGGACAAAAGGACATAACAGAAGTTATGGAGGCATGGCTAGAAAGTCCTGCCCACTGTACCAATATTATGAATGATAAATTTGAAGAGGTTGGTGTTGCAATAGTGGTCGCAGAAGATAGCACTTTTGAAATCTACTGGACACAAAATTTTGGAGCAAAATTTTAAAGAATATGCATTGTTGAACAGTGTAGACTACCTCCCTGTTCAATTAATTTTGAACATTCGATAGGGATTATCTCCTTGTCCTTAAATAGTATTTTAAATATCTTATGAGCTATCTTATCCTCTTTGACCGAGTAGGTGGGGTAGAGTAATGCTTTATTGCTAATCAAAAAATTAGCATAGGTAGCAGGTAAACGGTTATGATGTTTATCATATTTTGCCGAAACCATTGGGAGAGCTACCAAATTATAAGCTTTTCCTTCAATCGTTTTAAAATGTATAAGCTCCTCTTCCATTTTTTGTAATTGAGCATAGTGTTCATCCTCTTTATCGTTACACCTAATATAAGCAATCGTATCTCTACTCACAAATCTAGCCAATGTATCAATGTGGGAATCGGTATCATCTCCTGCTAGATAGCCATGGTCAAGCCATAATACTCTTTTAGCACCCAAATACTCCTCCAATTTTTTCTCAATAGCTCCTTTGGATAATCCTCCATTCCGATTTGAATTACACAGACACGCAGTGGTCGTCATAATCGTCCCCTCTCCATCAGACTCAATAGAACCTCCTTCTAATACAAAGTCGATACTTTCCAAGGGTGTTGTTCCTAAATAGCCTTTTTTATACAATGTTTTATTGAGACTATTATCCAAGGAGGCTTCAAACTTACCACCCCATCCATCAAACCTAAAATCAAGTAGTCTCACCTCTTCATCGTCAAAAACAGAAATATATCCATAATCCCGTGTCCATGTATCATTGATATCTATCTCGATAAAGCTCATATTTTGCGTGGAGCAGAACATATCAGATATCTTCTTTTTATCATCACAGATAATATAGACAGCTTGGGCATAAGCCACAGCTTGAGCGATGCGTATAAATGGGCTAAGTGCAGAGTTTAAATCCTCCGCCCAATCTGAGTTTTTGTGGGGAAATGCCATCATTATGGCTCTCTGTTTTGCCCATTCGGGAGGCATAATTCGTCTCATTGGCTCTCTTTTACTATTTTTAT
>JALTGP010000030.1:0-17013 GCA_027076905.1 Campylobacteraceae bacterium
AAAAGGTACTATAATTTAAAATGAAAAAACAGATATGGATTTCCACACTGCTATACACCACCTCTATACTCTCTATTTTAGGAGTACTATACACTCTTTTAGGGAGTAAAATCTCACCCATAGGCATCTCTTTTTTAATAATCATGCTCTCTGTTGGGTTTGGATATACATTAAGTGGCTATATTCTTAGTAAAAAAATCAAGATAGATGAGAGTCTGCTTCATTTAACCAAAGAGATACTTCATGAGTTAAATATTCCCATCTCGACGATACAGGCAAATACCATGCTACTCAAACGAACCCTAAAAAAGAATGAAAAAGCCCTTGTCCGTTTGGGCAGGATAGATGACTCATCAAAGAGATTAGAGCGACTATATATGGAGCTTATCTATAGTATAAAAAAAGAGATTCACACCATAGCAAAAGAGCAAGTAGCACTAGAACTATTAATTAAAGAGAGAGTTGACATCTTAAAAGATCAGAATAGAAATAGTTTTGTATTGGAGATAGAACCTTTTGATATATATGTAGACAAGATTGGATTTGAGAAGATGCTTGATAATATTTTAGTTAATGCAATGAAATATTCTGACAAAAAAAGCACCATTACGATTAGACTAAGCGATAATATTTTGTCTATAGAGGACAGAGGTATTGGGATGGATGAGGTAGAACTTATTACCATTTATGAACGATACTACCAAACAGACCATCATGTGAGTGGAGAGGGGATAGGTTTGGCATTGGTCAAAGCCTATTGTGATGACGAGAAAATACGGATAAATATCAGTTCCCAAAAGGGAGTGGGAACTATGATTGGATTGAATCTGTCAAATGTAAGGAATGCAAATTAAATAAGTGCCAGTTTTCATAGGTAAATAAACGAATAGATTTAGCTATAGTTTGACGCAGGACTACTCCCCGTAATTCAAGGAAAATTAAAGTTAAAGATATTTGTTTAGTTGCCTTTGAAATTTGGTAGTTATTTAATTTGTATTCCTAACTATTGAAGAATCTACAAACAACAATTTTACTTATTTTTTTACAATTCCTTAAATATACTTTTTATCTATCCTGCACTCATCAAACTTTCTAAGTCTGTTGGCAATAATAAACTTTTTTAGCTTACGAGTATACTTCTCTTTTAGCTCACAGTAGTTCACCAAGTATCGTACTAACTGTAGTGGGTTTTTGGTAATATCTCTTTGTTTTCTAAAGTTTTTGTAGGCTCCACGACCAATAACCTCAAAGTAATGGTCAATGGCATCAATAAGTGTTGCATATTTACGAACATATATCGCTTTACCATTTCTTTTTCCTTTGGCTCTTATTCGTGGTTCATTTTTATTGTATGACCACATTCCAAAGATATTGTTTCCTTTTTTAAAAAAACGTGACTCTCCCCATGCGGACTCAATTGCTGCTTGTGCTAAAACAATACTTACAGGGTGTGTCTTCATTCGCAATAGCAACTCTTTGTTATCCGTAGTCTGATAAGTTTTATACTCTTTCTCTAAAAATGCAATATCGTTTGCGGTAGGATTAAGAGTATTGATTATGGTATCAACTCTATTTCTTTTAACTTTAAGTCGTTGTTTTGAGATAAGGATAGCGGGGAGAATCATGTGGAAAAATTTCTGTTTCTTTTCAGAAACTTTGAGTTTATTAAGAGAGATTGTGTTGGTGTAGTTGATCGGTTCAATCTTTTTCCCTTTAAAAATTTTGATATCACTGGGTTTTGAAATTTTCCTGGGAACCGTTCTTGCAAATTCAGTACAAGAACTTTTTGGGGCTTTATGAATATTAACCGTAGGGTTTATTAATTCGAATGAGTCAAAAGTTTTTACCTGCTGGGATACCTTTAAAAGATACGCATCATCAAGTGCAGAAGCACTAAGAGTAATAATAGCAATAGTTAAAAAATATTTAATCATGTTTAGAAAGCCTTTTTTAAAAAATTTGGAAATTATACCTTATAAATATAAAAATATAATTAAAAAAAATTTTTTTTATCAAAATAATATAAAAAAACATCTTTTTTAAAAAAAACTTAACATATTTTCACATTTTTTAAAAATATCCAAGAGATGCTTCTCTCATGGGTATTTTGATTGATTATAACAGAGCAGTAATTGGGTAAAAAAATTTTTAATTGTTCCTAAAAATTTCTCTATAATATAGGTAGTCTATTTTTAATAAAAATATAGGAATAAATTATAATTTGGAAAAATAATAAGTTCTTAGATTTTTTTGGCTATACTTACGGGCATAAATTTAAACAGTAGGAGAGTGTCATGGCACTATTTGATGATGTAAAAGAAGTTGTTGTAGAACAACTAAACGTAAGCCCAGATGAGGTTAAAGAAGAGTCTAAGTTTGTAGAGGATTTAGGAGCAGATAGCCTAGATGTTGTTGAGCTTGTAATGGCACTTGAAGAGAAATTTGATATTGAAATTCCAGATGAAGATGCAGAGAAAATTGCAAATGTATCTGATGCAATTAAATTTATTGAAAGTTTAAACGCATAATTATAATAAACCCTACTTACAGGGTTTATATTTTAAAATATATTTGAAGTTTATAGGGTGATATGACTTGATATATATATTAAAAAGTTGAATAGGAGACCTAGTGAAACGAGTAGTAGTTACTGGCTTGGGCATGATTAACAGTGTGGGGCAAGATAAAGAGACGGCATTTTCTGCCATTTTAAATGGTGAGTGTGGAATTAAGAAGATTGAGCTTTTTGATGCAGAGAAGTACTCTGTTAAAATTGCAGGGGAGATTGTTGATTTTGACCCAACTGAAGTGATGGATGCTAAAGAGGTTAAAAAAGCCGATAGGTTTATTCAGTTGGGAATAAAAGCAACCCAAGAGGCGATGGCTGATGCAAATTTTACTACAGAGGTGGATAAAGAGCGTTTTGGTATCTCCTCTGCTTCAGGAATTGGAGGATTACCAAATATAGAGAAAAACTCGGTTATCTGTCATACCCGAGGACCAAGAAGGGTCTCTCCATTTTTTATCCCCTCTTCACTTGTTAATATGCTCGGTGGGTTTATCTCGATTGAGCATGGGTTAAAAGGTCCGAACCTCTCTTGTGTAACAGCATGTGCCGCAGGTACTCACGCTGTAGCTGAGGCTACTAAGACCATCATGCTTGATGGTGCAGACCAGATGTTGGTCGTAGGTGCTGAATCGGCTATTTGTGGTGCGGGTATTGGTGGATTTGCAGCGATGAAGGCACTAAGTACTAATAACGAAAATCCAAAAGAGTCATCTCGTCCATTTGATGCGGATAGAAATGGTTTTGTAATGGGTGAGGGTGCAGCAGCTTTAATACTAGAAGAGTATGAATCAGCTGTAGCACGTGGCGCTAGAATTTATGGTGAGATTATTGGTTTTGGAGAGAGTGGTGATGCGAATCATATCACAACCCCTGTGGTGGATGGTCCACTTCGTGCTATGAAAGCTGCGGTAAAAATGGCAAATAAAAAAGTAGAAGGTGAGCTTAAAATTGATTATGTCAATGCACATGGAACCTCAACCCCTGCTAATGATAAAAATGAGACTGCTGCGGTCAAAGAACTTTTTGGTGGAGCAGATAACTGTCCTCCTATGAGTTCTATTAAGGGTCAAATAGGTCACTGTCTAGGAGCTGCGGGTGCTATTGAAGCCGTAGTCTCTTTGATGGCAATGAGAGATGGAAAACTTCCTCCAACCATTAACCACACAACAGAAGATGAAAATTGTGATTTGGATTATGTTACCAATGGGGTACGTGATGCAGAGGTTAATGTTGTAATGAGTAATTCGTTTGGTTTTGGTGGAACAAACGGAGTGGTAATATTTAAAAAAATATAGGGATAAGTAGATGGCAACTTACTTAGAGTTTGAGAAAAAAATAGAGCAGATTAGAGACGATATTGATGCTGCTCGTGCTAGAGATGATATCTATGCTTTGGAGTCTTTTGAAAAAGACTTAGAAAAAGAGGTAGGTAAAACATTTGGTAGTTTAAGTGATTATCAGAAGTTACAACTGGCACGTCACCCTGATAGACCATATTCATTGGATTATATTCGTCTGATTATGGATGATGCGTATGAGATACATGGGGACAGAGCATTTCGAGATGACCCTGCTATTTTGTGTTACATGGGATATATTGATGGTCAAAAAGCCATGATTATTGGTGAACAGAAAGGGCGTGGAACTAAGCATAAAATCAAGAGAAACTTTGGTATGCCAAATCCTGAAGGATATAGAAAAGCACTACGAGCTGTTAAACTAGCAGAGAAGTTCAATATCCCTGTACTTATGCTAATAGACACCCCAGGTGCCTACCCAGGGCTTGGTGCTGAAGAGCGTGGACAAAGCGAAGCGATTGCACGAAACCTTTTTGAGTTTACTTCAGTAAAAGTACCTATGATTTCAGTGGTCATTGGTGAAGGTGGAAGTGGTGGTGCATTGGCGATTGGTGTAGCAGATAAGTTGGCAATGATGCGTTACTCTATCTTTGCTGTTATCTCACCAGAGGGGTGTGCAGCTATTTTGTGGAATGACCCTAAAAAAGTAGAACAAGCGAGTAATGCCCTTAAAATAACGCCTGATGATTTATACTCACATGGTCTAATTGATAATGTCCTTGATGAGCCAATTATTGGTGCTCACCGAGAGAGATATGCTGCTGCAGGTATTGTTAAATCTTACTTTGTGGAGCAGGTTCGTACTCTAAAAGAACTCTCTATTGATGATATGCTAGAGCAACGTTACCAAAGACTTACCTCTGTAGGTGCATTTACTGAGTAGCTCTCTAAGGAATGCAAATTAAATAAGTGCCGATTTGTATTCCTAAAGGATATTTTTCGGTAGTTTAATCATATATCCCATATTGCGAATATTAATAATTATCTCCTCTTTAAGTATTTTTTTGAGGCGATTAATTTCAGCTCGAATGGTAGGAATTTCAACATCTATATTGTCCCACGCATACTCTTGGAACAGCTCATACTCAACAACCATACTTCGGTTAGATGCCAATAGTACAATGATTTTTAGTTGTCGAGAGGAGAGTGTCTGTGCTTCTCCTTTAAATCTTAAGGTATTGGATTCTCTGTCTAAACTGTAGTGTTGTGAGAGTCGGATATGGGCTTGTGGAATATAAGAGGATTTTAGTATTTTTTCAATACGAAGGGAGAGCTCTTTTAGATGAAATGGTTTTTTTAGATAATCATAACACCCCAAGTCAAACGCTTTTGATATATCCTCAATATCTCTAAGTGCAGAGATAAAGATGGTCGGTATTTGAATTTTTTGACTATCTATCCTCTCCAATAGTTCCAGACCTGAGAGCATGGGAACATTAATATCAAGTAGAAGCATATCATATCTTCTTTGTAGGATTGCATCGAGGGCAAGTTTTCCATTTCTAAATGTCTCTACCTCATGACCCTCTTTTGAAAGAAATTTATCTATCGCTTTATTGAGTAAAATATCATCTTCTAGAAGTAAAATCTTCATAGTTCGCCTTTATAAAATGGTATTGAAAAGAGGTCAACTCCTCTGTAGAGGAGATGATAATTTCTATCTTCTCCTCATCGCATATCTCTTTAACAAGATTTAATCCAAGCCCTAGCCCCTCTTTGTTACTCTCTTCTCTATAGTAAGGTTCAAATACTTTATCTATTTTCTGTATAACAGAGGAGTGACTAGAGATTTCAAGAATACAGTGTTGCTTTTTTTCAGAGATTATAACATGAATCTGTTCAAGCTCTTTGGTATATTTAATCGCATTAGTAATGTTGTTATCCACAATGCGTTGCAGTTTTGTCTCATTAATTAAAATATAGGCTTTAGAGTAGTTTCCATGTAGACTAAAAGAGAGTTCAGATTGGTGTGCCACAATATTAAAAAAATCCAATCTTGCTTTGACAAATTCAATCAAACATATTATCTGTTTGGGGTAGAATATCTGCTCTTTTTTGGTTAAATAGCTCAAATCATCGTAGATACTATAGATATTTTTTGTAGCTGCTTCAATATTGGAGAGTGTCTCGTTTTTACCATGCTCCAACTCATAGAGTTCTATATTCGCCATAATGACAGCAAGTGGAGTATTGGTCTCATGAATGGTATGGCGAAGAAAAAGTTTTTGGAATTTTAGAAGTTTTTGAGAATAATCTTTCTCTTTCCTTAAACTTCTTTCATAATCTTGACGTGAGAGTATAATAATTTTTAAGTAGATAATATTAATAATAAAAATAATAATGCCATAAGGCAAATAATTCATCACATCATCTTTATAGTTAAGTAGCCCAATAATCGCAAAAATAAGCGTAAAGAGAAAGGCAAAAATACCAAAAAAATGCATATGATAATACTGTATAAATTTTTTCATGTTTTTATCATACCTTAATATGTTTAATATAGATTTTTTATATTACGCTATTTTCATGCTATTTTTCTATGTTATAATTGAAAAGTTGATATTTTTATATCAATAGATAAAAAATAATTAGGAGAAATCATGAAGAGAACAATTTTAGGCGTTGCAGTAGCAGTAACATTGAGTGTTCCTGTATTTGCAACACAGTTTATTACTATTGGTACAGGAGGGGTAACGGGAACCTACTATCCAACAGGTGGTGCAATCTGTAGAATGATGAACAAAAACAGAAAAACAACAGGAATTCGATGTTCGGTTGAGTCAACGGGAGGTTCGGTTTATAATGTAAACACTATTAATGCTGGTGAACTTGATTTTGGTATTTCTCAAAGTGATACAGCCTATCAAGGGTTTAACGGTGAGGGGAAATTTAAGGGTAAAGCAGTAAAAGGTCTGCGTTCTGTTCTTGCTATCTATCCTGAACTTTTGGCATTTGTGGTAAGAAAATCATCAGGTATCAAATCACTAGCTGATGTAAAAGGGAAAAAGTTAAACATCGATATTCCTGGTTCAGGGACAAGAATGACAACCGATATTGTACTTGAAGCATCGGGTATCAAAAAATCTGATTTGGCATTGGCAAATGAGCTAAAGTCAAGTGAAGGTCCAACCATGCTAAAAGATAATAAGATTGATGGTTACTTTGGTGTATTTGGTCACCCAACTGCGAATATCAAAGATGCTTCTAACTCTGTAGATATTGACCTTGTACCAATTGATGGAGAGGCGATTGATAAGTTAGTTGCAAAATACGCATATTATGCAAAAGGGGTAATCTCTGGCTCATTCTATAAGGGTGTAGAGCATGATACACCAAGTATTGGGGTAAAAGCAGTACTTGTTACCAAAGATAATATAGATGAAAAAATTGTTTATACGTTAACAAAAACTATTCTTGATAATTTTGATGCGTTCAAAAAACTTCATCCTGCTTACAAAACAATAACAAAAGAGTCTCTTCTTGATGGTCTTGCTGTTCCACAACATAAAGGGGCAATCAAAGCATTTAAAGAAGCAGGTCTTTTAAAGTAGTGAAAAAAAGTAGTATAGATATTTTGCAAAACTAGGAAATGATGGCTTTAGCCTCACTTTATTTGGGACTGAAGTCTCCTATGCAAAATCAGTTTTGCAAGAAGTCTTGTAAAAAAATAGTGACTATTTAACCGAAGGGAGGTTATTTTGAACAATCAAACAAAAGATGAACAGGTGATGAAGGATGATTTGGAGCTTGTTGAGAAACTAGAAGGTCAAAGAACCTTGCAAGAGGATACATGGCAATATTGGATGATTGCAATCATCGCATTCTCTTGGTCACTTTATCAAATTTATGTAGTAATTGTACCTACGAACAGCGTCTTTATTCGTTCATTTCACTTAGCCTTTGCGTTGGCATTGTCTTTTGCTATGTATCCTATGTTTAGAACTCCAAAAACCATGAGTAGTATCCCTTGGTACAACTTCCCAATAGCCATAATGGCTGTTATTGGTGCATTATATATATTTATAAATTATGATGCACTCAATGCAAGAAGTGGGGCATGGTCTCCTCTTGATGTTGCGATGGGAATAGGGAGTATATTTTTGCTACTCAAAGCAGCGAGACGTTCCTTGGGGATGGCACTGCCTATTATTGCTATGATTTTTATAGCCTATGACTATTTTGGTCAATATATGCCCGACCTTATCGCCCATAAGGGTGCAAGTATCAATAAAATTGTGGGGCAGATGTATCTTACTACTGAGGGTATTTTTGGTGTTCCTCTTGGGGTATCTGCCTCATATGTATTTCTATTTGTACTTTTTGGAGCATTACTAGAAAGAGCTGGAGCAGGTAAATACTTTATAGATTTAGCCTATGCACTGCTTGGTAAATATGATGGAGGACCTGCCAAAGCTTCAGTAGCAGCTTCGGGATTGATGGGGATAATCTCAGGCTCTTCTATTGCAAATACCGTAACCACAGGAACTTTTACCATTCCACTTATGAAAAAATTGGGTTTTCCTGGCTACAAGGCAGCCTCTGTTGAGGTAGCAGCCTCTACTAATGGTCAACTTATGCCACCAATTATGGGAGCGGCGGCATTTATTATTGCTGAGTTTTTAGGACTTGCCTATACCGATGTTATTATGGCAGCAGCGATTCCTGCATTCGTAAGCTATTTTGCACTCTTTTATATCGTCCATTTGGAGTCAAAAAAACTTGGAATAAAAGGAGAAGACCCCTCAAAATTAGACCGTGCATTTGATATATTTAAAGGGGGTATCCACTATATTGTACCGATATTCTTCTTGATGTATACATTAATTGTGCTTAGACAGTCACCACAGATGGCCGCGTTTAATGCTATATTCTTTATGATGCTTATTATGGTACTTCAGCGACCTGCTTACGCCTTTTTGGAAAATCGTCAGTTGACAAAAGAGGTGTGGCTTAGTGGTTTTGTAGATATTGGTCAGGGGATGATTAATGGGGCAAAAAATATGGTTCCAATTGCCATTGCAACTGCTGTAGCAGGAATTGTGGTAGGCTCGGTTACCCTTACAGGTGTGGGGCTAATCCTAGCAGAGGTGATAGAGGAGCTTTCAGGTGGGTATATCTTGGCAGTTCTACTTTTGACTGCTGTGGTCTCTTTAATATTAGGAATGGGACTACCCACAACGGCAAACTATATTGTTATGGCATCGTTGACTGCTCCTGTTATTATGTCTCTATCTAGCGATTTGGGGTATCTTATCCCTGCTATTGCGGCACACCTGTTTGTTTTCTATTTTGGGATATTGGCAGATGATACGCCACCCGTAGGGATGGCGGCTTATGCCGCCGCGGGAATTGCAAAAAGTGACCCCATAAAAACGGGGTTACAAGGTTTTGCTTATGATATAAGAACAGCAATACTACCATTTGCATTCTTTTTCAATAATAAGCTTCTGCTTATTGCAGGGGTTGATGCAATAGACCCAAACAACCCTGCCATGTGGCAGTGGATTACAAATCCTGCGGAGATAGTGATGATTTTCTTTACTGCCACAGCAGGAATGTTCGCATTCTCATCCGCAACACAAGGGTGGATGCTTACAGTGACCACAGGTTTGGAGCGAATTTTGCTACTAGCAGTTGTTCCATTTATGCTTATACCAAATATGACCAGCTTATGGCTTGGTATAGGCTCAGAGTATCTATCTTATGTAATAGGTTTCGCACTCTATAGTAGTGTCTATTTTATGCAAAAGAATAGGATAAAAAATTAAGGGAAGAGCTATTGTTGAGAGAGGAGTAGTATTATCTTCTCTCTCAATAAATTTTTTAATAAATGTAAAAATACAAAGGAGTTTACAATGAAAAGAGGTCTACTATTATCAGTGATAGCGTCAACACTACTTATGGCAGGAGGTGATACCACTGCCCCAAAAAAAATAGCAGGTGATTTTGCACAGGCTTTAGAGAATGGGAAGTTTACTGCAAAGCTTAGAGCATTCTATTTTGATAGAAGTTTTGATGTTACAGACAAAGATGATGCTCAGGCGTTAACAGCAGGGGGGATTATCAAATATACAAGTGCTGATTACCATGGTTTATCATTTGGTTTAGCTCACTATTCAAGTACACGATTGGGAAATACTTTCTCAAAAGAAGAGGGAAGTGGTACAAGTATTTTGGGTAGAAGTGGTGAAGATTTAGCATTTTTAGGGGAAGCATATCTGCAATATGATATGAAAAACACGATGTTTAAAGTGGGTCGTCAACAGCTATCAACTCCATTAATGCAAAACCATGACCTTCGTATTTTACCCTCTGTCTATGAGGCAGCGATTGTAGAAAATAAAGATATACCAGACACTACCATTGAGGTTGGTTTTGTGGACAGATATACAGGATTTACATCCAAAGAAAATGCCTTTTTGGACAAAAAAACAGGACAAGATGGTCTAGCCTACATCTCTTTAAGTAATAAGAGTGTAGATGGATTATCCTTAAGAGCCCAATATATTGATGCATTAACCGATGAATCATCAAGAGAGTCTTACTCTTACCTTGATGCAAAATATAATATCCCTGCGGGAAAAAATACCTATATCAAAGCCCAATTTGGTCAAAATGGTTATAAAGATGCCGATGATTCAACACTGGTTGGGAGCAAAGTAGGAACAACTGTTGGAATGTTTGATTTGGCACTACTCTATGATAAAGTATCTGATAACGCCTTCCAAGCATTTGAATCGGGTCCAATGTATTCAGATTGGCAACAAGGATATGGTCCATATGAGGCAAGTACCGCCGTCGGTGGACAGGTTGTGTTTAAGCCAATGTCAGGTCTTAGCCTTAAGTTAGGTTTTGTGGATGTTGCGTCAGATACCGACCTGTTGGTGGATGATTTTACAGAGCTAAATATTGATGCCAAATATACAATTAACAGCTACTCAAAAATAAGAGTGAGATACTCCAAAAAAGACCAATCAAGTGCATCAGAAAAACTAAGATTTGATGATGTAGATGGAAATGGAGGAAGAGAAGACAGAGACGACTTTAGAATCATCTACTACATGAGTTTCTAATCGTGAACTCTTAATTCTCCGTCCTTACGAGATGCGATTTCTCCTGCTTTCGTAAGGGCTTAAACTTTCTACTTCACTTCCTTTTATCCTATTTTTTTTAAGGGCATATGAAGCTGACCATAAAATAGTGGAGATGACCTCTGAAGGAGATTTGGTCATCACAGCAGATATCCCTCTAGCAGACCGAATCATCACCAAAAATTCCCATGCCATCGACCATCCACCATCGACCATCGTGGAGAGATTTATAGTGTAGATAACGTGAACTACCTCTAGCTAAAGAGCTAGTACCATTCACGCTAAGGAATACAAATTTAATGATAAGAAAAAGGTACAGGTAGCAGGCAGATTTTTGCAGGACTAGCCGTAGCTAATTCAAGAAAATCTAACGCAGTAGATGTGCCTTTTTCTTATCGTTAAAATAGGTCATTTATTATGGTCAGATAGTTAAGTATAAATATGCATTCCCACGAAGAGCATGGGAACGAGTCAAGATTATGATAAAATTGCAATAGAGAAGTAGGAGATTGGTGTTTGACCCCTTACTTCATCAAACAGTAATGTCAAAATTGGTCTCACTCTTGATTAGCAAGGATGAGCTTCCTTTTAAAACCCTTAAAAAGGCATTGGAAGTAACCGATGGAAATCTCTCCAGCTATCTTAGTAAATTGGAAAAAGAGGGATATGTAAAAATAGAGAAAAAATTTGAATGAAAACGACCCAAAACGGTTATACATATTACAGACCTAGGTAAAGAGGTATTTGCTTTGTATATTGAAGCATTTATAGAAGAGAATTAAGGCTACCCCAAGGAAATAAACACACAAATAGAAGTCACAAAGAGGGTAAGATTTACAAAATATAATTCGTAGGACTAGCCTTGCCTATGAAAAACCTCATAAAGCTATTTGTGTGTTTATTTCCTTGGGGTAGCCTAAGATAAAAAGACGAAGGATTAAGAATGAAAAAAATACTACTCACAACACTAATAACAGCAAGTGGATTACTGGCAATGGAGAGCATTGAAGTTGCCAAAAAAGCAGATGCAAAGACAAGTGGATTTGAGAGTTCATACGTACAGATGGAGATGATACTTATCAATGCCAGTGGGGAACAGAGTATTCGTGATATGGATATGAAAACATTAGAGGGTGAGAGTGGTGACAAAAGTATCTCTACCTTTTTATCCCCTGCTAATGTCAAAGGAACTAAAACATTGACCCATGAGCATCTTAACAGAGATGATGACCAATGGCTCTACCTTCCTGCACTTAAACGGGTAAAACGTATCGCTTCGAGTAATAAGTCTGGTTCTTTTATGGGGTCTGAGTTCTCCTATGAAGATATTGGAAATCAAAATTATCAAAAATTCAACTATCGTGGTGAAGCCAAAGAGGTGATGCTTGATGGGGTTGCCTGTTATCAAAGCGAAAGAGTACCCAATGAGAGAAACTCAGGATATACCAAAGAGGTCATATGGGTCGATAAACATAACTTTTTACTGCAACGAATTGACTACTATGACCGTAAACATGAGTTGCTTAAAACAGCAGAATTTTCAGGACACAGACAGATACAAGGCATATGGAGAGTAGGAAGAATTGAGATGAAAAACCATCAAAATGATAAATCAACCATTCTTACATGGAAAGAAGATAAAATAAAGGTTGGTTTAACCTCAAAAGAGTTTAACAAAAGAGTCTTAAAAAATTAGACACTCAAACATCAAATAAAATAAGGTAAAAAATGAATAAGTTTATAGCAATCTCAGCACTGCTCTCCTCCATACTAATGGCTAAGGAGAGTGGATATATCGGTCAAGAGTTTGTGGAGACGACCATAGAAGAAGCCGTAGAAGAGGTAGAAGGGTTTTACAGCTCAATAGAAAAAGATATCAAGTATAAAGGAAATATAGGTGTTGAAACGGCATACTTACGTCATAATATAGAGGATAAAAGAGACAATCAATCTGCTATTCGATTTGAAGCAGATGGGAAATATCAGTTCAAGGAGAATCAAAAATTTGTTGCAAAGGTAAAAGCACTTTATGATACCAATGACAAAAAACGGCGATATTTTGATATTAATGACCTATATTTTCAACATGACTTTGAAAATTATAGCTTTCTCATTGGTAAAAGTACCCGTTTTTGGGGTGCGATGGAGTTCTACAATCAATCAGATACTTTTAACATCAAAGATTGGCTTGATAGTCCATTTGAATATGATAGTAAACTAGGAGCATGGAACATCGCCTACACACGATTTTTTGATAATTCAGAACTCTCTATTATTATAAAACTTAAGGAAGAGAAGCAACCCATGCAGGAGCATCGCTCTGTCTATAATTTTTTACCATATAGTTACAATGAAAAACTAGATGGTAATTCTGATAATGAGCCAACCATCTATCTAAAATACTCCTCATCTATTGATAAACACCAAATAGACTACTCACTTATCTATCAAAATGGATATGATGAACAGCGATATATGGTACAAAAAGTATCAAAAGACACAAACATATCTTCCATGCAACAACATGCCTATACGGTGGATAAGTTTATGGGATTTGGAACTATGGTAAGAGGGGATACAATCTACAAAACAGAGTTGGCATATACTAGTAGCCATGATGATAAGGTCTCTGATTATGCACAAGGAAGTATCGGTCTTGAACATACCCTCTATGGTGCTTGGAACAGAATGGATGTAGGGCTTATCGCTGAGTATTACAAATATAAAACATTTCAAACTAACCGATTTAATGCAAAAAGTTTTGGAAAGATTTTTGATGATGACCTATCACTGGGATTTAGACTCTCACTTAATGATATTAGTAGCTCTGAGGTTCTAGGAGGGCTTGATATAGACCGACATACTAAAGAAAAAGTTTTCTTTGTGGAGTACGATACACGCATTGAAGATAAGTATAAATGGGGACTATCTTATCAGCATCTTGCACCAAAGAAGAACTCTTTGTTTAAAAAGTTAGATAGAGTAATGGTTGAATTTGGGTACTATTTTTAATCTAAAAAAGTAAAAATCAAAAGAATAGACAAGAGAATAAAAAAGGGAAAAGGTTTAGATGAAAAGATATATAAATTTTTTACAGAAATTCAGATGGGTCATCGCTATTGGTGTGCCTGTTATTGTTTTTGCGTTAGCATTTAATCTCAAATATCTACAGATGGATGGTAGCTACCGTATCTGGTTTGGAGAGGAGTCAAAAATCCTTACCGACTATGATAAATTTCGTAGTACCTTTGGAAATGATGATGCGTTAATCATACTCTTTCAAGACAAAGATGGTATATTTAATAAAAAAGCCCTACAGAGTGTAGATAATATCACACAAGCCCTGTGGAAAATGAAATATATCGCACGAGTAGACTCCATTACCAACTATCAATATATACACAATAATCCAGATGATGTAGATGATATTGTGGTGGAAGATTTTATAAAAAATATCCAAGAAGCATCACCAGAGTATCTTGCTAACCGCAAAGAGATAGCCATATCTGACCCACTGGTGGTTAATGGATTTATCTCTCCTGATGGTACGACCACCATGATTTCAGCACGTCTTACCCCTAAAGTTAATGATAACAGTGATAAAAGCATGGAGATTATGAAGCTGGTTAACGATATCTTAGCCCCTGAAATCAAACGTACAGGCTACAAGTATTGGCTAAATGGTGGTCCTCCACTAAATCACGCCTTTGTAAGTATTGGTATGAGTGACATGATTTTCATTCCTATTATTCTTATCGCCTCTATGATTCTACTCTTTTTACTCTTTAGACGTATTTCTGGTGCATTAATTCCCATAGGTGTTGTCACCTTTACCTTTTTGACAGTATTAGCGATTCAAGTTCTTTTGGGTTATAAACTTAATAACTTCACCATTAACCTTCCTGTCTTTATTGTTGCCATTGGGATTGCTGATGCAGTGCATGTTTATAGTATTTGGCTTCTACACAAAAAAGAAGGCGTTGAGAATATCTTAGCTGTTGAGCAGAGTTTAAAAAAGAATTTTCTGCCCATTTTTCTTACCTCGTTGACCACCACCATTGGTTTTGCAACACTAACCATCTCTGAGGTTATTCCTGTCTTCACCCTAGGAGTTGCCACCGCTTCTGGAGCTGTACTGGCTTTTATAATCTCGATTATTTGGATGCCAAGTATTCTTCTACTACTCAAAAGAGAGTATAAAGTAGAAAATATAAAAAAAATAGAGAGAAAAAAAAGCATGGGGTATGGACACTTTATTGTTAAATATGATAAAAAAATTGTTCTTCTTACCAGCATTATTTTTATTTTTCTTAGTATTGGAATATTTAATATCAAGATAGACTCCAACACTATTCGATATTTTGATAAAAGTGTTGAAATTCGTCAATCTACAGAGTTTAATATGAAAAATCTCACAGGTCCTATGGCATATGAGATAGTTGTCGATAGTCAAGAGGAGAATGGTATTAAAAACCCTGATTTTCTAAAGACTGTTGAGCTATTTTATAAAGATTTCAAAACTGCCTACCCTGATGTAAGACATCTAAACTCATTAATGGATACCATTAAAAGATTTAATAAAGTAGTTAATAATAAAGATGATATTCCCGATAATAAAAATCTTATTGCCCAATATCTTCTTCTATACTCACTCTCTTTGCCCCAAGGAATGGAGATTAATGATAAAATGGATATAAAAGAACAGAAACTTCGAATTACTGCATGGGTTAATATTGTAGATACCTCTATGGACTTAGAGATGATAAACTATGTTAGTAAATGGTGGGGAGATACCCCTTACAGAGCCTCTGTACAAGGACAAACTGCCATGTTCGCCTATATGCAAAAAGATGTCACCAATACGCTCATCTACTCACTCTCATTGGCAATATTCTTGGTCTCTTTGATTATGTTGCTCATATTTAAACGATTTAAAATCTTATGGGTTTTTATACTGCCCAATATTCTGCCTGTCATACTGGTTATTGGACTCATGGGATGGATTGGTATCACTATAGATATAGGTGTTGCGATTGCAGGGGCAATTATTATTGGTGTTGCAGTTGATGATACCATTCACTTTTTGGTTAAATATTTTGAAGCAAGAAAAGAGGGTCTTTCTATGGAAGACACCTTTGATGAAATCTTACGCTATGCAGGAAAAGCGATACTCTTTACAACCATTATTTTAAGTGTCGCCTTCTCACTCTTTGCTTTCTCTAACTTTACCCCAAATCAAAATTTTGGTATTGTCACAGCGTTTGCACTGGTTGTTGCCTTAGTCGTAGACCTTTTACTCCTTCCCGCACTCTTAAGCATTGTAGAGGGGGATTAACTTTAATTGTTATTAATAAATATAAATAATTATATATATTAATTACTCCTTAAGTCAATTTATTAATTCAACTGAATCAAACAAGAATTACACTAAAATAATCGCCTAATTATAAACTTTGGAGAAACAATGAAAATTTTATTAATAAATAATAATCCAGTAGTATCACGATTAACAGCACTAAGTGCAAAAAAAGAGAATATAGCATTAGAGGAGATTAAAAATATCTCTGAATTAAAAGCGAGTGACTATAATATTATTTTTGTCGATGGAGAGTCATATAACAATGATGTCTCAAACATTATTAGAAACTCTGGTGTAGAGAAGAGAGTACTCTTCTATGCAGAGGGAGAAGAGCAAAATCAATCAGTTTTTACGCAGAGTATCTTAAAACCTTTTTTACCATCAGAAGTATCTGAAATTTTACGAGAAACAAAAGTAACACTTCTCAATAGTAATAAGGAAAAACTAAAAGAGGATAAAGCAAAAGAGAATATAAACTTTCAAGATTTGGTCGAAGAGAGCAAAAATAAAGAGCTTGAACTCCTCAATATTATAGAAAAAAAAGAGCCAACCGTAGCGTTCTCCTCCTCAACCGTTACTTCTGTTGTAAGCGATAAGAAGGCAATAGAAAAAGATGTTATAGAAAAAGATGTTATA
>JALTGP010000030.1:17113-35316 GCA_027076905.1 Campylobacteraceae bacterium
AGAGCTTGAACTCCTCAATATTATAGAAAAAAAAGAGCCAACCGTAGCGTTCTCCTCCTCAACCGTTACTTCTGTTGTAAGCGATAAGAAGGCAATAGAAAAAGATGTTATAGAAAAAGATGTTATAGAAAAAGATGTTATAAAAAAAGATGTTATAGAAAAAGATATGTTTGACTTAGATTTAGATAGTGACCTATTTGAACTGGACAGTAAAAAAGAGTCAACCCCTAGTATTAAAGAGGATGACCTATTTGAGATTGATGATAAAAAGAAAAATCTAAAAGAGGTATTTGAAGAGAATATCTTTGATGAAAACCTCTTTAAAATAGACAAAGAGATAGAAAAAGATATTCTAAATGATTTACCATTGGATTTTGATATAGAGAGTAAAGATGAAGTTAGTTTTTCTACAAATACTTCTAAAATAAAAGAAGAACCAAAAGTAGAAGAAGTAAAAGTAGAAGAACCAAAAGTAGAAGAACCAAAAGTAGAAGAACCAAAAGTAGAAGAACCAAAAGTAGAAGAACCAAAAGTAGAAGAACCAAAAGTAGAAGAGAAAAAAGTCAAAGAAGATATAAATATGACAGCAAAATCCGAAGTGACAACCAAGGTTCTCAATAATGAAGATATCTCTGATATTATGGACATACTAGATGAAAAAGAGGGATCAGAAAAACTAACAGAGATCCCTACCTCTTTAATGAAAGTACAAGAGAGTTTAACAGAAAAAAATATTGATACAAAAAAGAGTATTGATAGAGAAGAGATTTTAAAACAAGATATTTCAGAGAAAAAAGAGATGATAGAAGAAAAGAAGATTCAAGAAGAAAAGACAGCTTCAGATGACCTTAGTACTGGAGTTGCCATTGCAGATAAATTGAGTAGACTACCTATCAAAGAGTTAAGAGAACTTTTACGTGGTGCAAAAGTCAATATCTCTATTGAATTTTCAAATAAAATCTAATGCAAGGTGCTATTCTTGTTCTCTCTGGTCCTAGTGGCGCAGGGAAAAGTACCATTATAAACCATGCCAGTGATAAGATAGGCTCTTACTACTTTTCTATCTCCACCACCACACGCCCTCCTAGAGAAGGTGAAGTAGATGGTGTAGACTACTACTTTGTCTCTCATTCTGAGTTTGAAGAGGATATCAAAGCAGGAAACTTTTTAGAGTATGCTACTGTTCATGAGAACTACTATGGTACCTCTTTAAAACCTGTAAATGAAGCTTTAAATGCAGGAAAATTGGTAATTTTTGATATAGATGTACAGGGTCACCGTTTGGTTCAAGCTAAGATGGCTGACCTAGTTACTTCTGCTTTTATTACCCCCCCTACCCTTTCTGAACTAGAAAGAAGACTCTATGCACGTTCAACAGATAAAACCGAAGTAATTCAAAAAAGAGTAGAGAATGCAAAAGAAGAAATCAAAGCGATTTCTGAATTTGATTATATTATTATCAATGATATTCTAGAGAATGCATCACATAGATTTGCTACCATTGCACAAGCAGCACGACTAAAACAGAGTCATAAAGAGTTGGCAAAATTCACTCTTAATTGGCGAAATAGTCAACAATAAACTATTAATCAACAAAAAGTAAGTATAATCCTTTAAACAAACCTCGATTTTGAGGAAAATTATCAAAGGAAAAAAAATGGGAATGCCTAGTATACCAGAGTTACTTATTATCTTAGCGATAGTAGTACTACTTTTTGGAGCAAAGAAGATACCAGACCTGGCAAAGGGTATGGGTAAAGGAATCAAAGACTTCAAAAAAGCTATTAAAGATGATGAGGAAGAGGTAAAAGTTGCTGATGTCAAAGAGATAAAAGAGGACACTAAAGAGGCAGTTGTTACTGAAACTAAAGAGGCTACAAAAAAAGCGTAAAAACTTTAAATCACGATTTACGAGGGTATCCATAAGAGATACCCCCACTACCCCCAACTACCCTACGGAACATAAATGAAAATCAAATCACAACTAACTAAAATAATAGAACAAGCACTTTTAGATGCCAACATAGAGGCAAAAAATATTGTCATCTCTGATGCAACAAAACCTGAGTTTGGAGATTACCAATTTAATGGTGTCATGAGACTTGCTAAAATTCTCAAAAAAAATCCAAGAGAGATATCCAATACGGTGATAGAGCATATTGATACCACAGATATGATAGCCAAAGTGGAAGTAGCAGGACCTGGATTTATCAATATATGGCTAAACAACCATTGGTTATCTCAAGAAGCAAATAGCATAATAGATGATAAAAGAGTGGGTGTAGGCTATGTAGAAACCCAAAAAAAAATAGTTGTAGACTACTCTGGACCCAATATGGCTAAACAGATGCACGTAGGACATTTACGCTCCTCGATTATCGGAGATACCCTCGCCACACTTTTTGAATTTTTAGGAAATGAGGTTATCCGTCAAAACCATATTGGCGACTGGGGAACACAGTTTGGGATGCTTATTGCCTATCTTGAAGAGCAAAATACCGATGGAAATAGCCAAGAGCTAAAAGATTTGGAGCAGTTCTACAAAGATGCCAAAGTTAGGTTTGACCAGAGTGAGGAGTTTGCCAACAAAGCCCGTGAGTATGTGGTCAAGATTCAAAGTGGAGATGAACACTGCTTGAGACTATGGCAAAGCTTTATCAACGCATCTTTAGGACACTGTGAAGAGGTATATGAGAAGCTAAATGTCAATCTGACACGTGATGATGTACGAGCAGAGAGTTTCTATAATAACCAGCTTATAAAAGTGATAGAGACACTAAGAGAGAAAAACATTTCAACCACTTCAAATGGTGCAGAGTGTGTCTTTTTAGACGGAGACGAGACCCCAATTATTGTCCAAAAGGGAGATGGTGGATTCTTGTATGCCACGACTGACCTCTCAGCCCTTACCTTTAGAGACAAGGAGCTTAATGCTGACCGTATCTGCTATGTGGTCGATGCCCGTCAAGCCCAACACTTCAAACAAGTTTTTACCATTGCCAAACAAGCAGGAATGGTAAGAGAGGATGTGGCACTAGAGCATATTGGCTTTGGAACCATGATGGATAAAGGGGGCAAACCCTTTAAAACCCGTGATGGGGGTACGGTAAAACTAGTTGACCTCTTAAATGAGGCGGTGGTTCGTGCTAAAAAAACGATAAAAGATAGAGATATTCACTCGCAAGAGGAGCTAGATGTGGTTGCCAAAGCAATAGGAATTGGGGCGGTAAAATATGCTGATTTGAGCATTAGCCGTGAATCAAACTACATCTTTTCGTGGGACAAGATGCTCTCATTTGAGGGGAATACCTCACTCTATATGCAGTACGCCTATGCACGGATTCAGTCAATTTTACGAAAACATAATGCAGAGATTACAGGGAATATTATAATCGGTGATGAGATAGAGCATCGTTTAACTCTTATGCTTCTAAAGTTTGAAGATACCCTAACCAAAGCCTCCATAGATGCTACTCCTCATAGCATTACAGCTTATCTCTATGATGTAGTGACGCTCTTTATGAAATTCTATGAACTAAACCCTATCTTAAAAGAGGGGATTGATGAAGAGACTAAAATGAGCCGACTCCAACTTGCCACGCTTACAGGTGAGGTTATCAAAAAAGGATTGGATATTTTAGGTATTGATGTGGTAGCAAAGATATAGTATGAAATCTATTATCATTTTAGCCATACTCTTTGCCCTTGGTCTTATATTTTTTTTCTATAAACGAGAGAACGACATACAAAAAATGCTCCTCTCACTTAGTTTTCTAGCAGGAATTATTACATGGGGGATTATTGGCAATACCTTGCATTCTATTCTCCCTCTTTTTTTAGCCCACATCATAGCAATTATCATCTCTTATGGTGGGCTTCTTATTTATATATTTAGAGATAAATTTTATTGGTATATCGCCCTACTTCCTATGGCAACCCTCTCTTTGTATCTACTTTTGGCATTCGTGGGAAACAGACATTTTTAAAATTTTCGTTTTAATATCTCAATAATGGGCTTTGCCAACTCCAATGCCTTGGCACGATGAGAGATGGATTTTTTTATCTCTTCATCCAGCTCTCCCAAGGTTAAATTATACCCAAGAGGAACAAATATGGGGTCATAACCAAACCCTTTTTCTCCTCTTGAAGTAGAGATAATATCGCCATACATCCAACCATGTACCACATACTCTCCATATTTTGAGACAATGGCAATAGAGGCAGTATAGTGTGCAGATGTTTTTTTAACACCTTTTGAGCTGATAGTATCTATTAATTTATGGAGATTATCCTTGTCACTTGCTCCCTCTCCTGCGTAACGTGCTGAGTAGATACCAGGTTCTCCACCCAAGAGTGGCACACTGATACCACTATCATCAGAGATAACAATATACTCATCACTCTCTAGTTTCTCATAAATAGTTCGTGCTTTAATAAGTGCATTCCCCTTAAAACTATCAGCATCTTCAATAATCTCCATCTCACCTAAAATATCTGAAAAAGCGATAATCTCAATATCACACATCTCTCTAAACTCTCTTAATTTGCCCTTATTTCCCGTTGCTAAAACAATTTTCATTAACTCTTAACCTTTTATATATATAATAAGACAAATTTTATCCTATTGGAGATATTAATATGTTTAAACAAATAATGCCCCTTAGCTTTATCGTAGCGTTACGATTTTTTGGACTCTTTATTGTGCTTCCTGTTCTCTCACTATACGCCTTGGAGATGAAAGGGGCAACCCCTTTTCTTGCAGGTCTTATTGTCGGGGGATATGCCCTAACCCAAGCAATTTTTCAGATACCCTTTGGGATGATGTCCGACAAGTTTGGACGAAAATCAGTTCTGCTGATTGGACTTCTGATTTTTATTACAGGTTCTGTAGTAGCTGCAATAAGTGACAATATCTATATGCTACTTATCGGACGTTTCTTGCAAGGTGCAGGGGCAATTGGTTCGGTGGTATCAGCAATGATAGCCGACCTTGTAAAAGAGGAGCAAAGAGCCCATGCAATGGCAATTATGGGAGGAACCATCGCCATGAGTTTTGCTGTGGCGATGATAGTATCACCAATTGTGGGTGGTAATTGGGGAATAGACAAGCTCTTTTGGCTTACAGCAGTATTATCTATAATTGCCATTGGGGTACTTTTTACCTCTGTCCCTCAACCTCCTACCATTGTGCATACCTATTCTGAAGAGGAGTCCAAACTTTCTGAGGTCTTCAAAGATAAAGCCTTGGTTCGAATGTATGTTACTTTTTTCTTTCATTGGCTTATTATGACAATGGCATTTTTTATTATTCCATTGGTCATGACCAATGATGTTAATCAAGGTGGATTTGGTTGGGAAAAAGTTGATTTATGGAAAGTCTACTTCCCTGCCATGATTTTAGGGGTCATCTCTATGGGACCTGCTGCTATTTTTGGAGAGAAGTATGGAAAAGGTAAAGAGATATTTTTAATCTCTATTGTTGCCGTTCTTTTAGGCTTTTTGGCAATGGGATTTGCCTCTACTCCATGGGTATTTATCATAGGTGTTGTCCTCTTTTTTATTGGATTTAATATGTTTGAACCACTGCTTCAGAGCTTTGTTGCCAAATTTGCAAAAGTACACCAAAAAGGAGCAGCCCTATCTGTTGCAAATACCTTTGGCTATATCGGTATCTTTATTGGTGGAATATTGGCAGGTTGGGTGATGCAACATTTTGACAGAGCAACCTTAGCAATTGTCGTAACATTCATCTCTATCGCATGGTTTTTTTGGGTACTCACCATGCCAAGCCCAAATAATCGAGGGAATGTCTACTTACCACTGGATATATTTGACCGTGAAAAAGTCTCTGCATTAACCACACATGAGGCGATAGTCGAATCATATGTTAATGAAACAGAACAGATTGCTGTCATTAAATTTAATAAAGATTTAATAGATGAAGATGAAGTTCGAGGACTATTAAGCTAAAAGAATAGTTAAGATAAAAAGAGCTTTTACCTTTGCCAAATCGGCTATGGGAAAAATAGATATTAGGTAAAAGCCATATGAGTTACAAGAGGCACAATAAAACATAGGAGGGGAAAATTATGTCTCTCATGTCCTTATTATATCTACCATTCGTGTCCAAATCGTGTCACAAAAAGGAAATTTTCACTTTTATTTTAACTTTTTTCACTAAATCAACAATTTAAAATACTATTTTTCTTTTTTTATTAAAAAACACTATTTATTTAATTTTTTATGTTTATTTTAAGTTTGATAGATGTATACTTTACTAAACATATAAATCAAGGATTAATTATGAATAATAATATTTTTTTAATAAAAGGAACACTTCTCTTACTTCTACTCCTAAATAGTATTGCCAATGCAAATACTGAGTGTAAATCAGGAAGTTGTCTTGCATCATTTACATCATCAACTCAACAGCAGATACTCCCAAAATTCAAAAAGTATTCACCACTACTCATAGAGAGTGTTAAAAATATAGAGAGTATCCAAACAATAGAAAGTGTTCAAAGATATAAAAAAGCTGAGGAAAAAAAGAGTTATTTAACATCAAATATAGTACAGATTGGAGCTTTTAGCCAATATAGAACCGCTAAAATCTATGCCAAAAAATATAAGTTGATGGGTGACCAGTTTACAACAAGAATTAGCCAAATTATCCGAGGAGGACGATACATCTACAAAGTACAAATAGTGGGATTTGAAAACCAATATGAAGCCAAACAGTTTATCTCAATGTACAGTAATACAGGAGCATTTTTGGTAGAAAATAGAAGAGAGAGTTAAAACTCTCTCTATTTTTAAGTTAAAGGGGTTAAAGGCGAAAGGTACTACTTTTTAGCTGAAAAATCTTTAAGATTTATCTTGGCATCTTTCTTTAATGATTTTACTTTATCATCCATAAATTCATTAAATTTGCTTCTTTGCACTGTTGATTTGAGTTGATCTTTGACCTCATCAAAAGATTTAACACCCTCTTTTTTTCTACCCTCAAGATAGATAATGTGATAACCAAACTGTGTTTTTACCGCCTCTTTGGTAAACTCACCATTTTTTAGCTTGTCTGCTGCTTCTGAAAATTCTGGTACCATTCTATCTTTGGTAAACCACCCAAGATCACCACCAGATTTACCAGAAGGTCCTGTAGATTTCTCTTTGGCAAGTTTAATAAACTCCTCTTTTACATCTTTAGCTTTTCCAAGAGCTTCAATAATCTCTTTTGCCTCTTTCTCCTCTTTTACCAAAATATGTCTAGCTTTGAGTTGTGCAGCTACTTTATAATTCTCTTTATTTTTCTCATAGCTCTTTTTTAACTCATCATCAGTAACAGTGTCTGAGACTTTTTTAGACTCTTGCTCCATCCAAAGATTTAAAATTAACTCTTTTTTAAGCAGTGCTAATTTTGATTTAAAATCATCACTCTCTCCAATTTTACTCTTTGAGGCGTGTTGAGAGAGAAGCTTTCGGTCAACAATCATCTCCATCACTCTTTTTTTCATTGCTAGGTCTAGTGTAGAAAATTTCATACCTGATTGCCCCAAAGTCTGAGCTATCTCATCTTTTGAAATCTCTTCACCATTTACGGTTCCAAATTCTGCTTCTGCATAACTTAAGGTAGAAAACAACATTACACTTAATGCAATTTTCATGTTTCTTTTTATGTTTCTTGTCATCATTCTTTCTATATCCTTAATTAATTCTTTTTAGATTTAAGATTATATTCAAAATAGATAAATAAAAGGTTAACCAAATCTAACATTTAGCTAAACTTACCTTTTTATACTCAATATCCATCAATTTACAAGCTCGTCTCATCACATTTTCAATCGTAAATCCAAACTTCTCAAAGAGTAAATCAGCAGGAGCAGAAGCCCCAAAGCTCTCCATACCCAATACATCATCTGCATATCTATAAAACTCTGTAGCAGTTGCTGCTTCTACAGCTAAGACCTTGGTATCTTTTGAAACCACTTCTAATTTGAACTCTTCATCCTGTTCATTAAACAAGTCCAAACATGGTACAGAGACAACATTTGCTTTAATTCCAAGAATCTCTAGGTGACAAGCGGCTTGAAGGCAAAGCATCAACTCACTTCCACTTGCCATCAAGGTAAAATTAGCATCTTTTCTTCTCTTGACGATATAAGCACCATTTGCCACTTCACCAAAATCTCTTTTTGGTTTAAGAGTTTGAAGCTTTTGACGACTTAACACAAAACCATGAGGAGCATTTATACTAAGAGCTGTCTTCCACGCTTCAACATTTTCAGTAGCATCAGCAGGTCTCCAAATATAGAAATTTGGCAAGGCTCTAAACTGACTAATATGCTCAATTGGCTCATGGGTTGGTCCATCTTCCCCCACACCAATACTATCATGTGTCCAGATAAAGAAGTTTTGAATGCTGGTCAGTGCAGCTATTCTTGCACTTGGTTTTAGGTAGTCAGAAAATACAAAAAAAGTAGCATTAAAAGGAATCACTGTCCCATAGAGTGCCATCGCATTAGTAATAGCAGCCATTGAGTGTTCTCTAATTCCAAAATGCATATTTCGCCCTTTTGGAAAATTACCCATATCTTTTAAGTCTGTTTTATTAGAGGGAGCAAGGTCAGCTGAACCTCCAACAAATGATGGAATCGCTCTAGCAATGGCATTTAAAATTTGACCATTAGAATCACGTGTTGCCATCGCTCCACTCTCTGTAAAGTCTGGGAATTCAATCGCTGAAAAATCAGGATTAAGCAGTCTGTCCATCGCCTCATTTTGCTCAATTAGTGGTGCTTGTTTGTGAAGATGAATCCACTGTTTTTCTAACATATCACCCTTTTCAATCGCACATCTAAAACGAATCAATACATCTTCAGGAATATGAAATGATTCAGCAGGGAACCCCTCTTTTGCTTTAGACTCTGCGATAATCGTCTCACCAAGGGGAGAGCCATGTGTGGAGGCAGACCCCTCTAACTCCATTGCCCCTTTACCAATAATGGTATTGGCAATAATAATAGTTGGTTTTGTAGCTGTTTTAACTTCACTTAATACTTGGTCTATCTCTACATAACAGTGACCATTGATAGTTTTGACATCCCATCCTTGTGCTTCAAAACGAAGTGCAACATCTTCACTCCACGCAATAGATGTATCTCCCTCGATAGTAATAGAGTTACTATCATAAATAAGTACCATATTGTCAAGATTTAAATGCCCTGCTAGAGAACACGCTTCATAAGAGATTCCCTCTTGAAGGTCTCCATCTCCACACAGACAGTATACTTTATGGTCAATCAACGCACACGTTTCAGAATTTACTTGACTTCCTGTATATTTTGAAGCCATTGCAAAACCAACTGCATTGGCAATTCCCTGCCCCAAAGGTCCAGTGGTTATCTCCACCCCATCGGTATGACCAAACTCAGGATGACCAGGTGTTTTAGAGTCAAGTTGTCTAAAGTTTTTAAGATCTTCAAGGCTTAAATCATATCCCCAAAGATGTAATAATGAATAGATAAGAGAGGAGCCATGCCCCCCTGAAAATACCAAACGGTCACGGTTCAACCATTTTGGATTTTTAGGGTTATGGTTTAGATGTTCACTTAATACCACCGCAATATCTGCCAAACCCATTGGTGCCCCAGGGTGTCCTGAATTTGCTGTTTGTACCATATCTGCTGCTAAAAATCTAATGGTATTTGCCATTTTTTTACGCATAGTATTCTGTTCTGTCATTGCCATGTAAAGTCCTTAAAATAGATTTAATAATTTAAACTTTTATTTAAATTATTAAGCCTATATTAAATATATTGCCAAATTAGGAACCGATAGATTTAGCCTCGCCCTGTTCGAGACTTTAGTCTCCGACTCCGAATGAATCTACTAGATTATCTATGTCTATATAAATATTTCTCAATAATATCTCTTAAACCATTTTGCAACACATCATCAAAAGCATTAAATCTCTGATTTAAATTCTCTGCTAATGTCTCTGCCTCTTCGATACTCTTTTCTAACCCCATTAAATTTACAAATGAATTCTTGTCTACATCATTTCCTGTAGTTTTTCCCGCCTCTTCATCACTCTGCGTCTCATCAATAATATCATCTTGAATTTGGAAAAGAAGTCCCAAATCAATTCCAAATTGGTAAATCTCATCCTGTTTTCTTTTTTCTAAACCAACAATTACCGTACCCATCATCAAAGAGGTAGCAATAAGTTTTGCCGTTTTATTAATATGAAGAGTTTTTATCTGTTCAACAGAGAGGGGTTGATTTTCAAAATGCAAATCTATAGATTGCCCCAATACCATTCCATAGGTTCCTCCATCTCTTGCAAGTAACTCTACCAATTTAATTTTAATATCATCACGAAGAGAAGCTTTTGCAAGATGATAAAATGCTTCTGTATTGAGTGCATCACCTACTAAAATAGCTGTGGCTTCATCATAAGTTATATGTAGCGTCTCAAAACCACGGCGAAGAGGAGCATTATCCATAGCAGGAAGGTCATCATGTATCAGTGAATAAGTATGTAAAAACTCCAATGACAAAGCAGGAGCCAAAGATGCTTCAAAAAGTAGAGGTTCATATGCCTCAACAACACTAAGCAGTAACATAGGACGAAAACGTTTACCACCTGCTAATAACATGGTTGCCAATGCCTTATTATAATGTGGGTGAAAACTATCAACTGTGGGTAAATTTTTTTCTAAGTAAGCTTCAAATCGATGCATCTATATATTGTCCATTAAGGTGATTTATTTTTGACAACATTATATCAATTATAGGCTAAAGTATGCCATAAAAGAGAGAAATATGTTATTTTTTGGGGTGGTTAAAAAAAGTTATTAAATTTGGGGTAGTTATAAAAAAGGATGGAAACCCATCCCCTAATACAGTATAAATTATACTGCTGTTACGTTTTCAGCTTGTGGACCTTTTTGACCTTCACCGATTTCGAATGTTACAGCTTGACCATCAGCCAAAGAGACTCTACCACCACTTGGATTGTTTACTTGTCTGAAATGTACAAATACATCATCTCCTCCTGCTGCTTGCTCTATAAATCCATAACCTTTTTCATCGTTAAACCATTTCACAGTTCCATTAACTAATTCTGCCATTGTCGTACCTTATTGTAAATATATAACTTCTCCACGAATTCAATCGATGGATAAAGTCGAATCCAAATAGAGAATAAATATATCTCCACACTCATCTTTCATCTGGAGGCATTATAACTAGATTTAAATTAAAAACAATCGGTATTTGGTCGATTTTTTTAATTTTTTTTAAACTTTATCAAAGATTTAAAAATAAAAATAAGAGTAGTCGCTTATAAAAGGTTGATTTTTAACAAAAAAAGAATATAATCCATGAAAATTTTAATAAGGTATTTTTATGAAACATATTATATTATCTCTCCTATTTCTGCTTCCTACCCTTGCTATAAGTAGTGAGGAAAAGAGTAATAAAGAAATCTCCCCCCCAATAGAAACGTCAAAAAAATTTGAACTGACCACACTCAAAGGGGATACCTTACATATTAGTACCAAACCTAATGGACTAAATATTCAAGAGTTTAAAGGAAAAGTTATTTTTCTCTCTTTTTTTGGATACAACTGCCCCCCTTGTAAACGAGAAATTCCAGAATTTATTAAAATGCATAAAAAATATGGCAAAGAGCTTGAGATTATTGCAATAGAAGTACGAGGACTAGACCAAAAGTACCTTCAAAGCTATGTTAAAAACAAAGGAATCAACTATCCTGTTATTCCATTTAACAAAAAAACCAAAAGATTTGCCTATCATACAGCAAAAAAAGCAGATTGGAAAGGAGCTATTCCCTTTCTTATTGTTTTAGATAAGAAAGGAGAGGTTCAGTTTTTACAGACAGGACTTGTCCCTTATGATGCACTAGAGATTGCTTTTCAAAAATTAAAATAATAAACTTCTTGAAATATCCAATAAAATAAAAAAGAGAAAAAATGATAAAAACCATTACAGGAAAACATGATTTTGTAGAGTCATTACGAGGTAAAAAAGCAACATTTATGCTTTCACTAAGCAATACAAAAACAGCCAATATAGAGGGGATTACTCAAGCAGGAATTCCTGGTATGATACACCTAACACCAACCCTTGACAGTGAATTTCTATGTACAGGAGAGGTGCGAAGCCTAGAAAATATTGCTGAAACTCCCAAAGGAGTTCCTACCCCTGCCCTAATAACAAGAGGCGTACATTTACTATCTCCTTATGGTCGAATTGAGCTATTGGATTTAGGTTTAGAGGTGACTCCAAAACTCTCCTACTTTAAAATACACCATTTTGATATAAAACCAAGTGACAATATCGCAAAAGGTGCAAATATAAATGCTCAAGAGCTTTTTGAAAAAGGGGTCAAGTTTGGTCAATCCTACCAGTGTAAGGATGAGTATATCATTTTAGGAGAATCTGTTCCTAGTGGAACAACAACCGCAATGGCAACCGCATTGGGACTGGGATATAAAGTGGACAACTGTTTCTCTAGCTCATTTAAAAAGGTTCCTAATAATGTTAGAGAAAAAACATTAAAATTGGCACTCTCAAATATCAAAAACAAAAATGATATTTTTGATGTCTTAAGTAAAGTGAGTGACAATATGCTTATTTTTAATGCAGGATTAATCTTAGGACTCAACAACCAAACCCCTCTTATCTTAGCTGGAGGAACACAAATGGCCTCTCTTCTATTGGTTGTAAATAAAATACTGCAACTTATGGGAGGCTCCATAGAGACTTCAAACTTGGCACTATGTACCACTAAGTGGGTAGCAAAAGATAAAAATTCAGATATAGAAACCCTATTAAATTTATCAAAATTTTCTATTAATAGTTACTATGTTGATTTTGATTTTTCTCTTACCCAACACCCTGCTTTGAAACTATATGATGAGGGGGAAGCCAAAGAGGGTGTGGGTGCTGGTGGAGCATTAATGTATGCTGTTCTAAATGGCATCTCAAAAGAAACAATTACTAAAAAAGTTGAAGCATTTTTAGAATAGTTTACTCCCCTCTTCGAAGATAAAGAATATTTGGGTATAATATGCACCATTTTCTAAATTTGAAAGCCCCGAAAGTACGTCTAAACAGCGTTTTTTCGGGGCTTTCTTGCCCAGATTTCAAAAACTAACAGAAAGGAATTGTATTGCCTACAATTAACCAATTAATACGTAAAGAGCGTAAAAAGCAAGTGAAAAAATCAAAATCACCTGCACTAGTAAACTGTCCTCAAAGAAGAGGTGTCTGTACCAGAGTTTATACAACAACTCCAAAAAAACCTAACTCAGCTTTAAGAAAAGTTGCAAAAGTTAGATTAACCAGTGGATTTGAGGTTATCTCATACATCGGTGGAGAGGGTCACAACCTTCAAGAACACTCAATCGTACTTGTACGTGGTGGTAGAATCAAAGATTTACCTGGTGTTAAGTATCATATCGTTCGTGGTGCATTGGATGCATCTGGTGTTAACGGTAGAAAAGTTGCTCGTTCTAAATATGGTACCAAAAGACCTAAATAACCTCAATAAGCGAGGCTAAAGCCATCGTTTCCATAGAGAAAAAGAGTATTGAAAGTAGTTTGAGCTTTGAAATAGGCTTTAAGCAGTTTTTATCAAATTATCTTTAAATAGATGACCTTAGGGGATAAAAATTGAGTAAATCAATAGTAAACGATTGAAGATATAAGGAAAAAATAAAGTATGAGAAGAAGAAAAGCTCCCGTAAGACCAGTATTGCCAGATCCAGTACATGGTTCTAAAGTTTTAACAAAGTTTGTAAATGCCGTAATGTTAGACGGTAAAAAAGTGACAGCAGAGAAGATTATGTACGCTGCACTAGAGAGAATCGAAGAGAAATCTGGTGAAAAAGGTATCGAAGTATTCAACAAGGCAATGGATAACGTTCGACCTGTAATGGAAGTAAAAAGTAGACGTGTAGGAGGGGCTACCTATCAGGTGCCTATCGAAGTTAGACCAGCTCGTCAGCAAACACTTGCTATTAGATGGTTAATTGACGCTGCTAGAAAAAGAAATGAGCGTACTATGATAGAGAGAGTATCTAACGAATTGATGGAAGCAGCAACTGATAAAGGTTCTGCATTTAAGAAAAAAGAAGATACATACAGAATGGCTGAAGCTAACAAAGCATTTGCTCACTACAGATGGTAAGGGGATAGTATGGCACGAACACACAAAATTGAAGACGTTAGAAACATTGGTATTGCTGCACACATTGATGCAGGTAAAACAACCACTACAGAGAGAATCCTTTTCTATACAGGTGTTGAGCATAAAATTGGTGAAGTTCACGATGGTGCTGCCACTATGGACTGGATGGAGCAAGAGCAAGAGAGAGGTATTACCATTACTTCTGCTGCTACTACTTGTGAGTGGGATAAAAAACAGATTAACATCATAGACACCCCAGGTCACGTTGACTTTACAATTGAAGTTGAGCGTTCTATGAGAGTTCTTGATGGTGCGGTATCTGTATTCTGTGCTGTTGGTGGGGTTCAACCACAATCAGAGACAGTCTGGAGACAGAGAAACCGTTATGGTGTGCCTTCAATTGTATTTGTTAATAAATACGACAGAACAGGTGCTGACTTTTATGAAGTTGAAAGACAAATCAAAGACAGATTAAAAGGTAACCCTGTTCCTATTCAATTACCAATTGGTGCTGAAGAGAACTTTCAAGGGGTTATTGACCTTGTTAAAATGAAAGCGATTGTTTGGGACCAGGATGCTGCTATGGGTTCTAATTATCATGTTGAAGAGATTCCAGAAGATATGATGGAGTTGGCTGAAGAGTACCGTGAAAAACTAATTGACAGTATTGCCGAAGTTGATGGTCAAGAAGAGCTTATGGAAAAATTCCTTGAGGGTGAAGAGATTCCTGAAGATGAGTTACAAGCAGGAATTAAAGCGGCAACTATTAGTATGCATATTGTTCCAATGACTGTGGGTACTGCCTTTAAAAACAAAGGTGTTCAAACACTTCTTGACGCTGTTGTTGCTTACCTCCCTTCTCCAATTGAATCAGCTGCGATTAAAGGTACGATGATGGATAATGAAGAGGTTGAAGTTGAAGTACCATCTACAGATGATGGTGCATTTGCATCATTGGCATTTAAGATTATGACTGACCCATTTGTGGGACAACTTACATTTATCCGTGTTTACCGTGGTTCTTTGGAGTCAGGTTCTTATGTGCATAACTCAACAAAAGACAAAAAAGAGCGTGTTGGTAGAATCATGAAAATGCACGCTATCAAAAGAGATGAAGTAAAAGAGATTTACGCAGGAGAAATCGGTGCAGTTGTTGGTCTTAAAAACACAACTACAGGTGATACGCTCTGTGATGCTTCAGATAAAGTTGTTCTTGAAAGAATGGACTTTCCAGATCCAGTTATCTCGGTAGCAGTTGAGCCAAAAACAAAAGCTGACCAAGAAAAAATGGGTATTGCACTAAGTAAACTAGCAGCTGAAGATCCTTCTTTTAGAGTTTCTACAGATGAAGAGTCTGGTCAAACTATTATTGCAGGAATGGGTGAACTTCATCTTGAAATTCTTGTAGATAGAATGAAAAGAGAGTTTAACGTAGAAGCTGAAGTTGGTGCACCACAAGTTTCATACCGTGAAACTATTCGTGAGTCTGTTAAGAAAGAGTACAAGTACGCTAAACAGTCTGGTGGACGTGGACAGTTTGGTCATGTTTACTTACATATTGAACCACAAGAGGCTGGTTTTGGTTACGAGTTTGTTGATGCGGTTAAAGGTGGAGTTATTCCAAAAGAGTTTATCCAACCAGTAAACAAAGGTATTCAAGAGGCAATGGCAAGAGGTATTCAAGCAGGTTACCCTGTTGAAGATATCAAAGTTACTGTTTATGATGGTTCTTACCATGATGTGGATTCATCTGAAATGGCGTTTAAACTTGCTGCATCAATGGGATTTAGAGCGGGTTGTAGAGAAGCTAAACCAGTTATCTTAGAACCAATGATGAAAGTTGAAGTTGAAACACCAGAAGATTACATGGGTGATGTTATTGGAGACATCTCTAAAAGACGTGGTATCGTTCGTGGAATGGGAGACAGAGCTGGAAGTAAGATTGTTGATGCTTTTGTACCTCTTTCAGAAATGTTCGGTTACTCAACTGATCTACGTTCAATGAGTCAAGGTCGTGCAACTTATGCAATGGAATTTGACCATTACGATGAAGTACCTGCAAATGTAGCTAAAGAGATTATTGAAAAGAGAAACTAACACTTTTTTTACTATTATAACATTGGAGGGTTTCCCTCCCTCCAATGGCGTTATATCTCCTTCACCCCCACACCAATATTTCTATCCAATTACATACAAAATACAGATAATTTCTACCCCTATATTAATTAAAAAAAATTAAATAATATTAAACTATATTTCAAACATATAATGTTATTATATATTTATAATTGTATTGTTAAAAACAATAATTAATATTTTAGGAGTTTATTATGAATAATTTTATAAGGATAGGGGTTGTATTATCATTACTAACAGCCAATGTTTTTGCATTGGTTGCAGATTATCGCTATACAGAATGTAGTGGAATAACCATAGATAATCATGCAGGAAGTGGACTAGATGGACAACTCTCCTCTTTAGGAGCAACATTAACAAAAGATGAGAGTACCCTATCTCTTACAGGTACAGGTTCAATGAGTGTAGAGCATGACCCAAAATTAGATTTAGTAAACAGCCTTACCCTATCTTTATGGGTAAAACAGTCAAAAAGAGGACAACAAGCTTTAATTACTAGAGGAGACGGACAAGGAAGCGATAGAAAATTTGCATCAAATGGTGAGTACTTTTTAAGCATAAATAGTACAGGAAAAATTCGATATAAACATAATGGTATTAGAGGAACATACTCGGAAAATGCCATTCCTCTTAACAAATGGACTCATATTGTTTTAACAAAAGACCATACTACCAAAAAGATAAAAATATATATCAACGGAACAATTGACTCAACCTATACCTATTCAACCAATCCTACATCCTCAAACTCTGAAAAGCTCTTAATAGGTGCGTGTTCAGGATGTGGTGGAACCAAGAAATTTAAAGGTCATCTTGACGAGATTAAAATCTATAATCATGCCCTATCAAACAGCAGTGTAATAGAGCTATTTGAGGCAGAAAAGAGTGGAGTACATAACCTTAGTACATGTAAAGTTACCCCAATACCTACCGCAACCAATGACAGAGAAGAGGTCTTTACAACAGGAGATGTAAATATAAATGTGTTGGACAATGATATTGACAATAATACGGATGACAGTTGTAATATCCAAGAGAACAGTGTTCTTTTCAGTAGTTTAACAGGAGCCAAACTAGGTGATAATGCAAAAACATTGGTTGTAGATAACGAGGGTACATGGAGTGCAAGAGAAACAGGTGTCGTTACTTTTACTCCTAACAATAATTATACTAATTCACCAACACCTATTGGCTACCGTATTTCAGACAGTTGTGGAAATAGCAGTAATAAAGCAAGTATAACATTAATAAGACAAAGAACCAATCCCCAAGAACAAGAAGAACCTATTATAAGAGAAGACAATACAAACCAACAAGAGAATGTAACATCTTCTACTTCATGTCACAAAGATGAATGTGCTAAAAACAATAAAGATTGTGGTTGTGATTGCGAAACATATGAATCATCAGTTTCAGCTTTAAATAATATAGGAATAGGATTCATACTTGTTATCTCAACACTGTTTGGAATGTTTCTTTTTAGAGAAGAGACTCTTCCCTCAAAATAGATTAAATAAAATAGATTAAAATATTAAAACAAGGATTAGAAATGAAAAATTTTAACTTATCAATGGCAACACTATTGGCACTAAGCAGTTTTGCAAATGCAGGTGGAGATTTAGCACCTGTTACCCCATATCAAAGTCAAGACCAAGTTGTTGCAGAATATGAATATGAACATACATATGTTGCACCTGTTCCTGAACCAATTATTGAAAAGTATGTACCTCTTGTAGAACCACCAATGATTGAGAAAGAGTACATTGCTCCTAAACCTGTGTATATTGAACCTGAACCTATTTATGTGGAACCTGAAATAATCGTTGAGCCTGAGCCTATTTATGTGGAACCT
>JALTGP010000030.1:35416-38451 GCA_027076905.1 Campylobacteraceae bacterium
GAACCTCAAATCGTTGAACCTGAAATTATTGAAGAGTATATCCCCCCTAAACCTATAAAAGAGGAGCCTGTATATGTCGAGCCAACACCTCAACCAGTTGTTATTGCACCTATTCCTATAAAGCCAATACCTATTGTTAAACCCAAAAATATATACCCAAGTGGATTTTATGCAGGGTTGGGTATTACAGGTGTAAAATATAAAGATAGCTGTAAATGTAAAAATGGAAAAGGGAGTAATAAGTTTAAAGATACTACCTACGGGGTAATGGCAAAAGTTGGATATGATATCAATCAATACATAGGTGTAGAAGCCAGAGGTTCAAAGACAAATTGGGATTCACATGGTAGCAAAGTTGAGCATGGTGGAATCTATGCAAAACCGATGCTTCCTGTAGGAAATGCTACCAATATATATGGATTAGTAGGATTGGCAAAAACAAAAGTGAAATCAAATAATGGAAAGACACCAAAAGTTAATGCTGATGGATTAGCACTAGGCATAGGAGTTGAGATGGATTTATCACAAGATGTTCCAAAAGATGGCAGATACTCACGCTCATTTGATGGACAAGGAGACCAAGAGAAAGGGCTTGGTCTCTTTGTGGACTACGAGAGAATGTTGGTTAAAAAGAACGCTCCCGATTTAGACGCAGTTAGTGCAGGTGTTACTTACGACTTTTAAAAATATACACCAACGGTGGCTAAAGATAATTCCTTTAGCCATTGCTGTTTTTGGTTAACTATTGCTAACATCTTTTTTAGCCAAAAACTTACCGCACCCTTTGGCTTCGCTTCCACCAAAACACTTTACTTCTCTAGCTGTTCCATTTTCAAAAATAACTGTTCTCTGACAGTTTGGAGACTCCACACACTTCTCGTTACTACATCCTACATCTTCTGGTACTTGTGCCATTTTTCTACCTTTATATTGTTTTTATATTCTTTATGCAATGATATCAAATTATTCTTTCAATTCATTATCTCATTACAGTATAATCAAAAAAATTTAAAATAGATATTTACATAAGGATACATCAGTATGGTTATAAAAAAGAATGAAGCCCAAATAATAACACCTCTCTTAGTTGAACTATTTAAAACTCATGATTTTGAGTCTGAGGAGTATGAGGGGTGGGTTATCCCAAATGGAACAGATTATGCAATGAAAGGATACTGGTATCCCCAGGCCACAGAGAACACAGGGCAGTTGAGCATTGAGGTTTTTATCAACTCCGAGATGATTATGGTGGAGAGTTTTTCAGGTCTAGGAGAGAGCGACCAAGAGAAGCTAAAAAATGCTTTTGCCAGTTTTGTTCATCATGATTTTGCTATTCTACTACTTGGAGTATGGAACAAAAAATTCACCTCTATCACCCAAGAGAGTTGGCAGATAGGAGAAGAGAACTACCTTGCCTATCTAGGAGAAGAGGGGATTATCAATTATGACAAAGAAAAAACTTTAGAGATTCCCCCTAGTTATCTCCAAGAGATAAAAACTCTTATTTCTCAGGAGAATTTAGACAAGGAATTTCATTGGTTCACCTTTTTCTATGCAAACCTAAATGGGCTTGACACTTCAGCCGAGGTATTAAAAGATAATATTAAATGGATTGCAGGAGAGACGAAGATTGAAGCACTGGCATGGAAGAGAAGCAATCACTACTATGCTGTGCGTCAGTTTGTAGTTTTGAAAAAATTATAACTATGAAGGAATACAAATTAAATAACTACTGAAAATTGGCACTTATTTAATTTGCATTCCTAAGAATCGTAAAATTCAGTTCCAAATAGGACGAAGCTGAAGCCATCATTTCCAATATTTTTATCAACCCAACAACTCCAACACATTCTCAATAGGACGACCAATAACAGCCTTATCACCTTTGATAACAATAGGTCGTTCTATCAGCTTTGGATTTTTTACCATCGCTTGGATAAGTGTGGCATTGTCATCTTCATCTTTTAGATTTAAATCTTTATAAATATCCTCTTTGGTACGCATCAACTCTTTTGGTTCCATTCCGAGCATCACAAGCAGGGCTTTTAGCTCCTCTTCTGTAGGTGGATTATCCAGATATTTTATCACCTCTGCATCTATATTTTTCTCATCTAATAGGGCAAATGATGCTCTTGATTTTGAACATCTTGGGTTGTGCCATATTTTTATATCTTTTATATTTAGATCTTTCATTTTTTATCCTTTATTTTCATATGGGATTCTCCCACTTTAATCCTATCATACTCTTGACAACTCCACCCTTTGCTCTCTTGGCTCTTAATTATTTCAATATTTGAGCTGTGTGTCTGATTTGCCACGATAAAATTCATGCTGGGAAACTTGGATTGGATATCGGCTCTATTTTTTTAAAATTCTTTGAGGATTTTCATAGGTACGAAGTGCCAAAGAGAAGCTGTACTCTTTGGTTTGATTCTTTTGAATAATCAGATGAACCAATGATTTATGGTTTGAGAAGTTAGAAAACATAGTTCAGATACATGTTAGTAATACGCTTCTCTTTCATGACTATGACACTTCTTTTATTGCATATTTGATTGCATAGATTTTATCGGTATAAAAAGATCCAAATGGAACCAAAGACATCACAAAAAATAGAAAACTCTCTTTTTTGGAAAACGGAACACTCTGGCTTGATGCCACCAGCTGAAGAATAAAACCTATAAACAGTATACCATGTATCATTCCTGCTATCTTGGTGGCTATGGGAAAACCAAACATATACTTTAAAGGCATGGCAATAAAGAGTAAAATGATAAAAGAGAACCCCTCTATCTTATTGATTAAACGAAACTTTTTTAAATCAGACATATTTTATCCTATTTTTTTTCAAAGTATATCAGGTTAAATTTAAAACAAAATTTTAATTTTTTTTGATAGTATTAAAACTATTAGGAATGCAAATTAAATAAGTGCCAATTTTCATAGGTAAATAAACGAATAGATTTAGCTATAGTTTGACGCAGGACTACTCCCCGTAATTCAAGGAAAACTAGAGTTAAAGATATTTGTTTAGT
>JALTGP010000031.1 GCA_027076905.1 Campylobacteraceae bacterium
TTCCCACGCAGAGCATGTGAACGAGTCAAAATAACTCCTTATTGTTTTCATTACCTTATTTCCTTACATCAATATACCGTACCATCTCTTTTAGCTTAACATCTTTTTTATCAGCTATCAAAAAAGTATATCTCTCTTTTCTCAATTGAAGACTACACACTATACCCAAATTTGAGTGTTTGGAGTATTCATCACTCTTATCTTTCACCGATTGCCAAACCCCATTTTTGTATCTTTTTAAACTATAAGATTCATGCTCTTTACACAGTATCCCCTCATGTCTATCCAACCACTTTTTGACATCTAAATCTTCCAAAACTTTATCAAGTGCTTCAACAGGTGTGACATAGTTTTGTGAGTTTTTTTTGACCATAACCACGCTAGTGGTGATGCGTTTAGGTGTGTTCATATTTTGTCGAGGAGTATTTGTATCTCCTACATAACGAAAAATTACAGAGACTTTGTAATCTCCATTAGGAGCTACTATGCCTTGTAAGAGGGTGTTATTCCATGTCGTCTCTCTAACTATTTTCTCATTGGGTTGAATATTTTTATGGTCTAAAGCATTAGAAACATATTTAGGGTCATTGGGATTGGTCGGTCTGCTAACCATAAAATTTTTATTGGTTATAGAGGTATAGATTGCAGGGTTTCCAATATTGGACATCTCATAGGTAACAGGATAATTATTGTGATTGGTGGCAATGGCTTTAATTTTTATGGGTTGCCCCTCCTCTTTACATTTTTTAATCTCTAAGTAGAGGTTTATCCCATACTTGTCAATGCTGTTATGTTTTATGGTTGGATTATCACATTTTTTAGCTATTTTAGGTTCACTATTGCTACACCCTAGCAAGATAAATGGAATCAAGATATAGATTGGTGATTTAAAGTATTTCATTTTTTTCCTTTTTTATTATTACACTTTTCTCTTAAATATTAAGAGTAGTCATTATATAATGTTTCTCATATACATTTAGCTTAATATTTAATAAAAAAATATAGAGTAAAATAATTGGACAAAACCATGAAAAACAATATCAAAAAATCTATCAAATATCTTTTACTCTTTGCATTGATCTGTTTGTTTTATTTGTAGGGATTATTGCTAGTATTTAAAACTTCTTATCCTCAGGCTCACACCAAGCAAATGAACCTCCACACCTAAACAACATACTGTGAAATCCACTAGGACATAAGGCTTTGCCATTTTTATCTATATCTGCTTTTTTATAATTATGTTTTCTCATCTTCTCTACAGTTTCAAGACAACAGATAAACATATTCTCTTTCATATCATCTGTGATAAATTTAGGATAATCTTGTAAACTTTTTTGATGACACTCTCCTCGTAAGACATCATACATATTTGGTTCTTTTCGTTCTACTACTTCTTCTTCATGAGGTGTTGTTTTAGCATAAAAACATTTGTCTTTGGTGCAACAACCACTAGGAATATCATATGTAATAGGGAAACCTGCTTTGGCACACTCTTCATAGGAGTTAACTCCCAATGATTTTATAGTGCTACAGTTGGTTATGGTTAATAAAATTAGTAGCAAAATAGTTTTTTTATAAGTTTTCATAATTTTCCTTTAAAT
>JALTGP010000032.1 GCA_027076905.1 Campylobacteraceae bacterium
GCTTTTTTCTTCACTTTTCCATCTTTGCCTTTTTTTTCAATAAACTTTTTAACGCCTTTGGGTGCATCCCCTTTGGCTTTTTTACCGTTAAGGTTATGGAAAAAAAATGAACCTCTTTTTATAGATTCAAGGTCATCAAGTTTACAAGTTTTTGCCATTGTAAAGTGGGTTGGTGGGGCTAACAAATCCTTTTCAATCAACTTACTAGCATCAGGCATATCATACGCTTTGGTTAAATCAACAGCAGTAAATGCGATAGTTGGGGAAAGTAACATAGCAGTAACTAAAGTCAAACGTTTTATACTTTGCTTCATTCAAACTCCTTTTAAGTAGTATATTTTTAAGTAGTATGTTTCAGAAAGTACTATAACGAAGTTGTGTAAATAAAGTGTAAATTTTTATTTATTTTTATAAGAAATCATTATTTTTATGATGAAGAAGAGAGAATAGTAAAAAAGTGTTAACATATAACAATATTTTTGAATATGTAGAAGATTAGTTAATTTAGAGAGAGATTAAAATATCATCTCTCTCAATGGTTAAAGTTTATCGAGGAGAGATATTTGAAATTTTTCCTCTGGAGTAAAATACATTAACTGCTTGACCATTACGAAGTGGGGAGGTAGCTCCATTGATAGGAAGAACAGTACCCACGGTTTGACCACTATTTAACTTAACTACCACCTCTAATCCATAACGTGCATCCATACTATTTCCTGCTATTCCACCAATCACACCACCTGCAACCGCTCCTGCAGCCGTGGCGATAACTTTACCTGTTCCACCACCTACTTTGTTGCCCAAGACACCACCTGTGGCTGTTCCTAGTACAACACCTATACCATTACCCACACCATCATTGTTAATTTCTACCTGTTTAATGGCAGTTATTACTCCTGGTCTTATCTTCATGGCTCGATTGACATCTGATTTAGCATATCCTCTTGGTGCACAACCTGTACCAAGAACAACAAGCAGTGCAAGTGTTGAAGCTATTAATATTTTTTTCATACTATTTCCTTGTTAAATTTTAGTTATATTCAATTTTTTAATGATGTATTTTATAGTTCTTTTGTGTATGAGTCGTGAAATAATAGCATCTTGTTCCTTATATCCCAACCCTAAAACAATGAGAATTCATGGAGCAGGTGCTAAAAAAGCATACCTAAAAGTTGTCCCCTCCCCTACTGTAGAGCGAACATCTAAATCAATTCCCTCCTCGACTACAATGTCTTTAACAATATTTAATCCAATACCAAATCCACCTTTTGCCTCATTCTCTCGGTAATAGCGTGAAAATATCTTATTTACATTAACAATCCCCACACCATAGTCTTTGACTTCAAAAATGAGGTGTTTGCCCTCTGTATAGAAGCTTATATCCACTCTACTATTATCATGGCTATATTTTATGGCATTTGAGATGGTATTGTCTACGATACGCTGTAGTTTTGTTTTGGAGAACTCATAAATAATATCAGTAGCGACCTTGGTAGAGATACTGATACGCTTTAGATTGGCTATCTCTTGAAAATAATCCACTCTATTTTGAATAAACTCTCCAAGATTTATCGGCTGTTTTTTATGCTCTACTCTACCCTGTTTAATAAGATAATCCATATCATCATAAATGGTGGCAAGGGTTTTTGATGCTGATTTAATTCTTTTGAGGTACTTATTTTCTCCATATTTGTTAGCAAAGAGGTCGGCATTTAGATTAATGATACTAAGGGGAGTATTGATTTCATGCATCGAGTCTTTAATAAAATCATCAAGATGTTGATTCATATGTTCAAAAGGGGCTGAAAAATTTTTAAGAAGCAGAAGAGAGAAGATAAAAAGAGTCAATAAAATACCCAAAATAGTTAAGAGTGCAAAAAAATAGATTTCATTGGCAGTATGGATGGTTGAGACAAGAAGATATCTTCCTTCAAAATAGTATCTGTTGGGTAACGGATAGATAATATAGTAGTGGTCTCCCTCATTATAAAAGCCCTCCGAAAAAGAGGATGGTTCAAAATCTAATGTAGAAAAAAGTTCTTTGTACTGCTCGGTATAGAGTGCCGTTTGGTACTCTTTATATCGTGGGAAGTGATAGACCTTGTCACTGTTGTCATAACGTTGCATCGAAGCGATAACCCGTTTGCTCTGTGCCTCTAAAGAGAGTTCTACCTTTGCTTTGTCAATTTGTAAAAGAAGCATCACATAGATGACAAGAGGGGTAATGAGAATAACAGCTAAAACAGAGGTGTAGATGGTTGCATATTTAAGTGCAAATTTTTGAGAATCAAAGGTCAATAGTGTACCCTACCCCACGAATATTTTTGATAAAATCATGCTCTAGTTTTTTACGAAGATTTCCCACTTGTACACGGATATTGGTAGGGTCTATCCACTCTCCCCACACCTCTTCCCAAAACATCTCATAGCTTACAACCGAGCCTCTCTGCTTGATTAAAAGCTCCAATATCTTGGTCTCTGTTTTTCCTAAATAAATTACACTGTCATTCAAGCTTAGTTGCATCTTTTGTGTGTCATATTTATAATCAAAAAGAAGCTCAATAATGGTATCGGACGAGCCAAAGCAGTGAAGTTTAATCACCTGTTCAACACGAAGTTTTAACTCTGCTAAATCAAATGGTTTACGAATATAGTCACACCCTCCACAGGCGTAGCCTTGTGTTAAGTCTTCTATATCAGTAAGTGAGGTAATAAAAATAGCAGGGGTACAGATATCTGCACTACGCAAAGAAGAGAGTAGCTCAAAACCATTCTGCTCACCTGAGACCTTTACATCCAACAATAAAAGGTCAAATGGCTTCTCATAAATGGCATCAAAAGCACTCCCAGAGTGGGTATAGTGTTCCACCTCATATCCTGAATCCTCCAAAAACTCCTGCATGGAGATTGCCAATATGGTTTCATCCTCTAAAATAAGTATTCTCACTCTAATGCTCCTATTTTTTTCTCTTTGTGTTTACTCTCTAATATAATATCAATTAACTCATCTCTACTGTAGTTCTCAAGCATCGCTTTTGCCTCTTTTTCCAAAGCAATTCTATCCTCTTTTTTAAGTTTTGGTAACCACTCAATTAAGCTTTTGTCTTTATCATTTTTATAACTTCCAAAAGGATTCTCCCAAAGCTTTACAACACTGTAGATATCCTTATCCCTTAGTCGTGTCAAAAGTGAAATATTTTGGTGTCTTTTTTGATAATAAGCTACCGCTTCAGGAGGCAAGATAATAAGAAATTTTCCAATCTCTTGCCTTTCACCATTATACATTGGTTCTAAAAGATAGAGAATTTTATCACAATAGTAGTACCCGACACTCTCCAACTCTGCCCAGTTAATAGCATCGGCTTTTAGCTTTAGTTTTTGATTAAAATTTTTATTGGCAATCACATACTGTCCCAAAAAAGGAAACTCCTGCATCAGTGATGCCTGTTTGAGAAATTTGGTCTCCATCAACGCAAAGAGTTCTATCCCTTGTTGATGAAACTTTTGTGCAAACTCATCCACAAACTTAATGACCTCTAAATAGCCAATATAATCCTGTCCATTGCGTATGGGTATCGTCGCCTTAAAGGTCAACATACGCCCAGTTTCAATCCCAACCTTTGGTCGTTTGTTATGTTTTAACTTCTCTAAATCATCACGAAACCACCACATTGGTAATCCTACCGAGGCATTACCCCAACTCTGTGCAAAGATAAAAAAATCATTATCAAACACCTGTAGACGGAGTGTTTTTATATGAGTATACTCTTTAAAACGTTTAGTAATGGCACTAAGTATCTCATACCCCTCTTGTTCACTGTCACTGGTTAACGAATTTTTCAAAGCACCATCTTCAGAAAGTGCCAAAGAGAAAGAGAGCAGGTCAGCATTCTCATATGCCAAACTCTTTTGAAAATCATCAATAACATAACGGCTCAACTCTTGAAATCTATCTTTTTGACTCTCTTTGGCAAAAAATAGAATAGAGACAGACAGAGCAAACAGAACAACAAAAATAGTAATAAAGTAAAATTTTGAGATATGTTTTGAAATAGTTTTCATAAGACAACTATAGTTGAACTATAATTAATAGCCAATTAAAATCATAATTTGATTCTCAAAGAGATTTATAAGAGGGCTTCAACTCATATAAAAAGTTATTATGGAAAACTAGAGTTAAAGATATTTATTTAGTTGCCTTTAAAATTTAGCAATTATTTAATTTGTATTCCTAAGAGTTGCCCCATGACAAAGAAGGACAACTTAAAGGAGAAATTTTTTTGAGAACTATCGTGCCATAGAGGCAGGGTCAATCGGGTCTGCCCAAAGCTCATCACCAATAACATAATCTGTCACCACATTACCACCCACAAAATGCTCTTCTACAATTCTATCTATCTTCTCTTTTGTAAGTCCTACATACATGGTATGCCCTGGTTCTACCAAGATTACAGGTCCTTGTTGGCATCTGTTTAGACATGAAGTTTGAATAGGTGAGACCGTAGCGATAATCCCTTTCATCATCAAACTCTGAGAGAGATGTTGCATAAGCTGTTGAGACTCTGGGTTACTTTGACTAACACAACTTGGTTTTGGCATCCCTGGAGGTGCTGACTGTTGACACTTAAAAACATAAAATGCTGGTTGAGGCATTCCTATCATATTGAAATCCTTTTTTGTAATAATTTTAATTAAGAGTATATTACTCTGAATTAAAATAAAATTAACTTAATTTCTTAAAACTTACTCCGTATAAGCAGTCGCTGCTCTAAATCCGATACCATTGGTGCTATTTTCACTATCTGAGTCTACTCCTGCGGTTCCATGTAATAGATTAAGCAAAGAACCTCCACGAACGATAACCGCGTAATTATCTTTGGTTAACCCTGCCCCCATTCCAACATCTAGCGTACTACTTGCACCATAGAAGTTCTCTGCATGATTATACTTTACATCATCCAAATAGACATCCCACCAAGAGGGAATATCCTCCAAAGGAGAGAACTTTATATTTAAATTTTCATCAATAAGCCATATCAAATCTTTAAGATACTCTTTATACTCTTGTCCAAATTCAAAAATTCGTACACTATAGTCCAATACAGGGAGATTGATATCTACTCCTAACAATCCATTTCTAAGATTGGTTCCATCTCCACCGTTATCAAAATCTGCCTCTAAGAGCTTCTTAATATGAATATACTGTTTTTGTGTCAATAGTCCAAGATTGTCACTGACCAAAGAACCATTACTATCTTTTACCTCATAATTTTTTAAACTAGCAATTGCCAAATAAGGTGGCATAATAGAGACCCGTGGAGTGGTATATATATTATCTGTCTTAAACGTTAACTCCTCTCCTTGGAGTGTATCTGGCAGTTTATCTTCTATATAACCCACAATAGGAGCATCTCCATTTAAAAGAGTAAACTCCTGATTGATGAAACTATTATAGTTTCCAACAAGATTAATAATATCTCTTCTTGATATCTCAACTCCTTGCTCTCGGGCTTGATAACTAGATACCCAAAAACCTTGCTCCTTAATCCCATCTTCATCCACATCAAATCCACCAGGAACATAAGAGAATCCTGCACTAATCATAGATTTTCCCTTTTCAGTTTCAAATATCCACGTACAACGTTTAGTAGCATCAAGAGGATCCCCCTTCTCTGCACACTCTAACTCTTTGATGTTTGCTTGTCCATCTCCATCACTATCATTGCTAGGGTCATCGTTGGCACTATCAATCTCATCCACAACACCATCATTATCACTGTCAAGAATAAATGAGTCCAAGGCATTTATGATTCCATCATTATCCGTATCTTTTGTAATCTCACTCTTATCATCTTTGCCATCATTATCACTATCAACACTTAGGGTATTGGTTCCTAGCTGTCGCTCCACATAATCACTCAATCCATCATTGTCATCATCAGGGTCATGACTATCACGAATACCATCTTCATCACTGTCCACACTTGCAATATGTTGGTCTATATCAGACGTATCATTAATCCCATCACTATCGCTGTCAGTCCCATTATCATTAATTCCATCGCCATTGACATCCACATCAGCTCCATCAGGAATACCATCTCCATCGGTATCGGGATTTCTACTATTGGGGTCTAACGCATCGGGAAGACCATCATGGTCTTTATCTTTACTGTTGTTGACAATATCATTTTGGTTATTTATCCCATCTCCATCACTGTCTATACCATTATCAATAATTCCATCTCCATCAATATCTATATCTGCGGTATCATTAATCCCATCTCCATCGGTATCTAGTCCATTATCAAGAATACCATCCCCATCAATATCACTATCTACCCCATCAGAAATCCCATCTCCATCGGTATCATGATTCTCTACATTGGGGTCATAAATATCCAATAGACCATCTCCATCATCATCTACATCAGAGAGGTTATTAACCCCATCTCCATCACTGTCTGCTCCATTGTCAACGATACCATCACCATTCACATCCACATCAGCCCCATCAAGAATTCCATCTCCATCACTGTCTGCATTGTTATCATTTGGGTCAATATCATCAGGTAGACCATCGTTATCTTTATCTTTGGTATCATCAATCTTATCATAACCATCAACAATTCCATCTTTGTCACTATCAAGCCCACCACTGTCTATGTCAGCAATGTCATTGATACCATCTCCATCGCTATCAGTACCATTATCATTTATACCATCTCCATTGATATCCACATCAGCTCCATCAGGGATACCATCTCCATCGCTGTCATAATTATTATCATTGGCATCTAGCTCATCGGAGAGACCATCATTATCACTATCATAAGTATTGTTACTCTCACCATCATAAGCATCATTAATCCCATCCCCATTACTATCAGTACCATTATCATTTATACCATCTCCGTTAACATCAGCATCTTTTCCATCAGAGATACCATCTCCATCCGTATCAACGTTATTATCATTGGGGTCTTGTGCATCGGGGAGTCTATCATTGTCATCATCAGGGTCTGCTAAATTATTGATGCCATCTCCATCTCCATCTATACCATTATCAGCAATACCATCACCATTGACATCTACATCAGCTCCATCTTTAATCCCATCACTATCACTATCTATACTATTATCATCTGGGTCAACATCATCAGACAATCCATCACTATCACTATCTTTATTATTATCTATCGTATCTTGCTCATTGGAGATACCATCTCCATCACTATCTGCTCCATGAGTCGTGTCTACATCTGCATTATCATTGATGCCATCTCCATCACTGTCCACGCCGTTATCGTTTACACCGTCTCCATCCACATCCACATCGGCTCCATCAGGAATTCCATCGCCATCACTATCATGGTTATTATCATCTGCATCTAAATCATTAGCCAATCCATCATTATCACTATCTTTACTATCATTTACACTGTCATGATTATCGGTGATACCATCTCCATCACTGTCTATCCCATTATCCAGAACACCATCTCCATCAACATCCACATCGGAGTTATCAGCTATCCCATCGCCATCGCTGTCAATACCGTTGTCATTAATACCATCACCGTTGACATCCACATCGGCTCCATCAAGAATACCATCCCCATCACTGTCACTATTATTATCATTAGTATCAATATCATCAGCCAATCCATCATTGTCACTATCAATAGAATCATCTATCCTATCATAATCATTAGAAATACCATCTCCATCACTGTCTATTCCATTATCCTCAACACCATCCCCATTGACATCCACATCTGATTTATCATTGATACCATCTCCATCACTATCAATACCATTATCAACTGTTCCATCTCCATCAATATCTACATCAGCTCCATCAGGAATTCCATCTCCATCACTGTCATAGTTGTGATCATTACTGTCTACACCATCAAAAAGCCCATCATTGTCATCGTCTGTATCGGCACGGTTATTAATCCCATCTCCATCATTATCAGCTCCATTATCAACAACACCATTTCCATCGACATCCACATCGGCTCCATCTTCTATATCATCCCCATCAGTGTCTTTATTGTTATCATTGGGGTCAATGGCATCTGATAAACCATCATTATCATGGTCTTGATTATCATCTATAGTGTCATTCCCATTCGCTATCCCATCACCATCACTATCAGCACCATTGTCATTGTTACCATCTCCATTAACATCTACATCAGACGTATCATTGATACCATCACCATCACTATCAACTCCATTATCGTCTATCCCATCGCCATTAACATCTACATCAGCTCCATCAGGAATTCCATCTCCATCACTATCATAATTGTGGTCATTGGGATCCACATTATCTGCCAATCCATCTCCATCACTATCCACACGATTATCTATCGTATCATGTGCATCAGATACCCCATCGCCATTTATATCGACATCCGACTCATCATTAATGCCATCACCATCGTTATCAACACCATTATCATGGATACCATCTCCATTGACATCTACATCAGCTCCATCTTTAATCCCATCACTATCACTATCTATACTATTATCATCTGGGTCAACATCATCAGACAATCCATCACTATCACTATCTTTATTATTATCTATCGTATCTTGCTCATTGGAGATACCATCTCCATCACTATCTGCTCCATGAGTCGTGTCTACATCTGCATTATCATTGATGCCATCTCCATCACTGTCCACGCCGTTATCGTTTACACCGTCTCCATCCACATCCACATCGGCTCCATCAGGAATTCCATCGCCATCACTATCATGGTTATTATCATCTGCATCTAAATCATTAGCCAATCCATCATTATCACTATCTTTACTATCATTTACACTGTCATGATTATCGGTGATACCATCTCCATCACTGTCTATCCCATTATCCAGAACACCATCTCCATCAACATCCACATCGGAGTTATCAGCTATCCCATCGCCATCGCTGTCAATACCGTTGTCATTAATACCATCACCGTTGACATCCACATCGGCTCCATCAAGAATACCATCCCCATCACTGTCACTATTATTATCATTAGTATCAATATCATCAGCCAATCCATCATTGTCACTATCAATAGAATCATCTATCCTATCATAATCATTAGAAATACCATCTCCATCACTGTCTATTCCATTATCCTCAACACCATCCCCATTGACATCCACATCTGATTTATCATTGATACCATCTCCATCACTATCAATACCATTATCAACTGTTCCATCTCCATCAATATCTACATCAGCTCCATCAGGAATTCCATCTCCATCACTGTCATAGTTGTGATCATTACTGTCTACACCATCAAAAAGCCCATCATTGTCATCGTCTGTATCGGCACGGTTATTAATCCCATCTCCATCATTATCAGCTCCATTATCAACAACACCATTTCCATCGACATCCACATCGGCTCCATCTTCTATATCATCCCCATCAGTGTCTTTATTGTTATCATTGGGGTCAATGGCATCTGATAAACCATCATTATCATGGTCTTGATTATCATCTATAGTGTCATTCCCATTCGCTATCCCATCACCATCACTATCAGCACCATTGTCATTGTTACCATCTCCATTAACATCTACATCAGACGTATCATTGATACCATCACCATCACTATCAACTCCATTATCGTCTATCCCATCGCCATTAACATCTACATCAGCTCCATCAGGAATTCCATCTCCATCACTATCATAATTGTGGTCATTGGGATCCACATTATCTGCCAATCCATCTCCATCACTGTCCTTACTGTCATCAATACTATCATGATTATTGGCTATTCCATCACCATCACTATCCACTCCATTATCATTAATACCGTCGCCATTGATATCGACATCAGATTTATCATTTATCCCATCTCCATCGCTATCAACACCATTATCATTAACACCATTTCCATCTCTATCAACATCCGCCCCATCAGGAATTCCATCTCCATCACTATCATAGTTATTATCATTGACATCAATATCATCCGCCAATCCATCTCCATCTTTATCTTTACTATTATCAATTGTATCATAACGGTCAACAATACCATCACCATCATGGTCAGCTCCATTATCAATCACCCCATCTCCATCAACATCAGAATCATCTCCATCAAGAATACCATCCCCATCACTATCACTACTATTATCATTAGGGTCAATAATATCAGGCAGACCATCGTGGTCTTTATCTCCTGTAATATCAGGGGTATCATTCGCATCCAAAGGGTCTGTCCCTGCTATCATCTCATATTGATTGGAGACCCCATCTCCATCACTATCATTTGTTGGGTCACCATTTGACCTATCAAACTGGTCAGGTACACCATCAGTATCACTGTCTTTTAAGAGTGACTCTAACGCATCTATTATCCCATCACCATCGCTATCTTTTGTACCCTCGACACTATCTAGTATCCCATCTTTATCACTATCCAACCTTACCGTAGAAACACCCAAAACAGTTTTAGAATTACTACTTTTTGCCCTATCTTCTCCACATCCACCAAGTAGTAAAATAGTCCCTAAAATTAATACAATTTTTTTCATCTATTTTACTCCTCTATTAATATTTGGATAACTCAAAATAATCTCAATTCTACGATTTTGACGCTTTCCTTCATTGGTATAATTACTAACAAGAGGCTCTCTCTCTCCCCTACCCTCTGCCGTTATCCTCGAAGGGCTAACTCCCATTGCCAAAAGCTTATTAACCACGGCATTGGCTCGTTTAATGGAAAGTGCCAAGTTATCAGGGTCTGTTCCTACACTATCAGTATGACCAATAATCTTGACCATACTTCCTCTATTTCGTATAAGAAAAGTCGCAAAACCTGCTATTTTGTGCATAGAATCTTTTTTTATTCGTGCCGAACCAATCGCAAAATTTATCCTCAATGTCAACTTTACAGGACATCCATAACTGTCCACCACAAAAGCACAAGGGGTATTGGGACATTGATCCAGTTTGTCCTCTACTCCATCCCTATCTTTATCAGGTGAATTAATTTTCTTAGGACAACGATCAGAAAGGAGTCTATTAGAAAGAGGTCTAGGAGGAAGTACATTAGAAGGAGGTGATAAAGGTGGCATATGAATAAGTACAGGTATAATCGGTTGAACTCTTGGTACTTTTTTAACCTTTCTTTTCTCTTTATAGCCCAAAGAAAAGCTCATTCCCAAAGAGAGTATCATCTCATTCTCTTCTCTGTTTCCAGATAAAATCTGTACTCTTTTAGCCTCAAATCTCATCTTGTATCCATCGCTAAGAGTGTATGCCAATCCTGCCCCAAGTTGCATAAAAAGATGACTCTCAAAACTGTTTTTGAACTCAGGAGAAACTCTCTCATAGCCCAAGCCCATCAATCCATAAGGTAAAATACGTGTAGAGTTCTCAAACTCATAAACCCCATTTGCCGAACCTTTAAAAAGAGAGTTTACCCCTTTATAGTCAGCAACACTTACATAATCCAGATCAAATCTAGGACTCACAACATAACGACTCATTTGAAAAGAGCCTCCAAAACCATAGTTAGTGAACTTAGAGTGGTCTTCGTTAATTATGGAGGTAGTTGAAACATTAAACCCCACTTCATCATGATGACTACCATACGTCAACACCACCAAACTCATTGTATAAAATAAAATCTTTTTTATCATAATCTTCATCCTACCTTAAAAAATACCATAATAGTTTAAATATAATACTAACACAAACTTTAAAAATAATTCTGATTTAAATTTTATTTTATAAAAAAATCTTATAAACCGATACTTAGGAAAACAATCATAATTTAAAATTAAATAGAAAAAATATTTTTTGATTTTTTTATGTTCTTATATGACCTTTTGAGATAACATTACACCATGAATAAACTAGAGACACTAAAACACTATTTCGGACACCAACACTTTAGAGAGCAACAAGAGGAGGTGATAGATGCCATCTTAAACCATCAAGATGTACTGATGATACTTCCTACAGGAGGAGGAAAGTCACTCTGCTACCAACTCCCCTCTCTTCTAATGTCAGGTGTTACGGTAGTTGTCTCTCCCCTACTTGCCCTCATGCATGACCAAGTAGTAGCACTCCGAGAAAATGGTATAGCTTCAGCCATGTTAAGCTCCATGCAGACCCCAGAAGAGACCAGAGATATAGAACAAGCACTCTACAACAATCAGATAAAACTGCTCTATGTCGCCCCTGAACGCCTCATGAACAACTACTTTCTCACCTTTTTACTGGACTTAAATATTAACTTCTTTGTTATAGATGAGGCACACTGTGTGAGTGAGTGGGGACATGAATTTAGAGAACACTACCGAATGCTCTCCCAACTAAGAATATCCTTTCCTACCACAACCATCACCGCTTTTACGGCCACGGCTACTACCATTGTGAGAGAGGATATCGCCTCAAATCTACAGCTCAATAATCCAAAAATAGTCACAGGTTCACTCTTTCGTAAAAACCTCACCATCACAGCCAAGCATCGCCAAAGTGATGGACGACGACAACTCACCAACTTTTTAAAAGAGCAAGAGGAAAGTGCAGGTATCGTCTACGCCTTTTCAAGAAAGCAGACCGAAGCCGTTGCCAAATATCTACAAAAACAGGGCTACCGTGCCGAAGCGTTCCACGCAGGACTTCCCACCAATATCAAGAAAAAGGTCTACCATGACTTTATATCCGACAACCTAAATATCGTAGTCGCCACCATCGCCTTTGGTATGGGAATAGACAAAAGTAACATACGGTTTGTGGTGCATATGAACCTCCCTAAAACCCTAGAAAACTACTATCAAGAGATTGGAAGAGCAGGACGAGATGGCTTAGATGCCACCACCCTACTCCTCTTTTCCGCTGGAGATATTGTGCAACAAAAAAGTTTTATAGATGAGCTACCCAATAGCCCCTACAAGGTCAATGCCTATGAAAAAATCAATACCATTTCACGATTTTCAGACTCAGAGAGTTGCCGACATCAACAGATAGCCCTCTATTTCAATGATTCCATAGAACCCTGTGGCAACCGATGTGATAACTGTATCAATCCTGATAGAAATACCATTGATATAACAGAAGATGCCCAAAAACTTCTCTCTGCTATCTACCGCACCAAACAATCTTTTGGTATGCACTATGTTATTGATGTCATAAGAGGAAGCAAAGAGCAGAGAATTCTCACCAATGGTCACGACCAACTCTCCGTATACGGCATAGGAGAACACTACTCCAAACCCCAATGGCTTAGTATCTCTGATAAACTACTAGAGCTTGGAGCAGTAGGCATTGGTGAGTACAAAGTCTACCACCTCACCAACAGAGGAGTTGATATCTTAAAAGGTGGTGAAGCAATCACCATTAGAGAAGAGAGACTCAGCATCAAAAAAGCAAAAGAGAAGAAAAAAACAACCTATTTTGATGATTATGAGGTTGAGATATTTGACCAACTTAGAGAGCTACGAAAATTTATAGCTACAGAAAACAGAGTCCCTCCTTATGTTATATTTTCAGATAAAACTCTTAAAGAGCTATCTAATATTATGCCAACAAACAAAGTAGAAATGCTGGATATTCACGGAATTGGAGAGGTAAAATTTAAACGCTACGGCGAAGCGTTTTTAGCATTGATAAAGGAGATAAACAATGGCTAGATTATGTGGTATAGATGAAGCAGGAAGAGGACCTCTCGCAGGTGATTTGGTTATGGCAGGAGTTATCCTAATAAACCCCATAGAGGGGCTAATGGACTCCAAAAAAATATCTGAAAAAAAACGAGAAGAACTCTACCCCACTATTATCCAAAATAGCCAATATCATATCATAAGCTTTAGCCCACAAGAGATAGACCAACTGGGTCTTAGTGCCTGTTTAGGAAAAGGCTTAGAGTCTATACAACAGCACCTAGAAGCAGATATCTACCTCTTTGACGGCAACCAAACCTTTGGCGTATTAGGAGTCACCACTATGGTCAAAGCAGACACAAAAATAGCTGAGGTTAGTGCATCAAGCATCCTAGCAAAAGTCACCCATGACAGAGCCATTGTCCAAGCCTCCAAACACTACCCAAATTACGGTTTTGAAAAACACAAAGGGTACGGAACAAAAGCCCATATCGAAGCGATTAAGGAGTTTGGTCTCTCTCCTATACATCGTAAAAGTTTTAAGATTAAATTGTAGATTATCTTTTGTTCAAATTTATATAATAAAATACTTAAAAAAAGGAGAAGAATATATGTTTAAGTTTTTAAAAGCTCTATTTTTTATATTAGTAACTTTTTTATCACTTTTCGCAGAAGATTTAAAAGAAAAAAGCTCTTGGGGGGTCGAGTTAAACCCTTTTAGCTTTACAATGCTAGGGACAGGAAGTGATACTAAAATTTTTTCTGGAGTGGTGAGTCATTTTACTCAAGAGGATGCTACAGAGATAGCTTTATCTTTTGTTTATGCGAAAGATGTTGATGTTTCTCTTGGCTTTTACTCTGATAATTCCTCTTCAAAAGCTAGTAATCTTTCACTGCACTATCGAAAGTTTGTTAAAAATAGAACAAATGGGTTCTATTATGG
>JALTGP010000033.1:0-3030 GCA_027076905.1 Campylobacteraceae bacterium
GCTCTCCAATAGCAAGAGATGCTTTCATGGCCGAACCACCTGTGGTGATAATATCTTCACAGATGAGGATATTTTCACCTTTGCTTATCTCGAAACCACGTCTAAGCTCCATGCCTCCCTCTTTTTTTTCAACAAAGATAGAGCGAACCCCCAAAGCACGAGCGAGTTCATATCCTGCCAAAACTCCACCTAGGGCAGGGGCACAGACAGTATCTACTTTGATGCCACTCTCTTTGATGAGTTTTGCTAGTGCATTACAGAGAAGCTCTGCTGTTTTAGGCTCTTCTAATACTTTAGCACTCTGTAGGTATCGGCTAGAGTGGTTACCACTTGCCAGGAGAAAATGCCCCTCTAGTAGGGCATTGGCATCTTTGTATACTTGTTCTACATTCATCATTATACTTTTAAGATATCTATCTCTTTTGTAGATAGGGTACTCTCAATGATCGCAATATTTGAGTCTGTAATTTTTTGAATCTCATCTTGTCCTCTTTTAGATTCATCTTCAGAGATATCTTTACTTTTTTCTAATTTTTTAATCTTGTCATTTCCATCTTTTCGTATATTTCGAATGGCAATTTTTGCTTTTTCGGACATCCCTTTTGCCTGTTTTACAATCTCAGTTCTCTGCTCAGAGGTCATTGCAGGAAAAAAAAGCTTGATAAAATCACCATCATTATTTGGATTTACACCGATGTTTGCTTGTTGGATTGCCTTTTCAATATCACTTAAGAGGTTTTTCTCCCATGGGGTAATAGAGATGGTAGTAGCATCAGTAACAATAACGCTTCCTACTTGGTTTAGGGCGGTTGGTGTTCCGTAATAGTCTACTTTGATATGGTCAACAATATTGGTACTAACTTTACCTGTTCTAAGGGTGGAAAAATCTTTTTTGAGTGCATCTATACTTTTGCTCATCTGCTTTTTTGTGTGGTCATAGACTTCATTTAACATAACTGTTTCCTTATGATTATTTAGTGAGATTTTACCTTTTTTTTGCTTGATAGTGCGTTTAAAAAGATGTTATAAAAGGTAGATAGTTGTGATTTCTTTGAAGGGAGTTGGGATTAGAGAGTATTCTCTAATCCTAACTTATTTTTTTGTGTCGTTGTTCTCTGCTGTTACAGGTACAGATGTTGATGTTGAAATACCATCTGTGACTGACTGGTTTTTATCTTGGTTATAGAAATAACCCATTGCTAACGTATTAGCGATAAATAGTATCGCTAAGGTAAAGGTCGCTTTTGCCAAAAAACTAGCAGGACCTTTCGCTCCAAACATTGACTCATTACTTCCACTGTAAGCACCGAGTCCCATACTGGAACTTTTTTGTAGTAACACAGCAATTACAATGGCAATAGCCAATATAATTTGAACAACTAATAGGGTTGATATCATCGTTTCCTCTTTAAATTTAGGGTATAATTTCGGCGATTATACCCTAAATTAATTGAAGTTGAGATAAATACACCATAATGAATGTCATAGATGAGTTTTCACGATTTGCTAAGCAGTACAATTCCTATAATATTATACAAGATAGAGTAGCCAAGAAGTTGGTCTCTCAGATAGAAAAGTCCCACTATAAAGCCATTATAGATATTGGTTGTGGTAGTGGTGCTATTTATCAAAATCTTGTAAATGAAGAGATAGAGTTCTCTAAATTTATGGCATTAGATTTTTCAACAGAGATGTTAAAACTCCATCCCTCATCACAAAATATTATCAAAAAATCTTTTGATTTTAATAGTATAGAGGATTTTAAAAAATTAAAAAAACAGGATAAGCAGTTAATTATCTCCTCCTCTGCATTGCAGTGGTCAGAGGATATCACATGTAGTTTAAAAGAGATATCCCAATATGGAGATGAGTTTCATTTTTCACTGTTTACCTCTAATACTTTTGCCACAATTCATAAAATTGGAAATATTCACTCTCCCATCTACTCAAAAGAGGAGCTTTTAGAAGCTTTTACTCAATACTATAACTTCTCTTATGAGATAAAAAACTATCAATTAGAGTTTGAGGATACGCCTTCCATGTTTAAGTATATTAAGCAAAGTGGAGTGAATGGTAGAGGTAATAAGTTAACCTACAAAGAGATAAAAAGAATTATTGATATCTATCCTTATAATTATTTGGAGTTTGAAGTATTATTTGTGAACGGGTCGGTAAAAACCGACCCTTAAAATTAGTCGTCCATAATTCCTAAAAGAACCAATAGAGATTGGAACATATTAAAGAAGTTTAAATAGAGTGACAATGCACCCATTACAGGGGTTTCATATGCACCCGCAACGATATTTTGAGTATCAACCAATACAAAAAAGGCTGAAATCATTAGAACAGCACCACTAATAAGTACTGAGATAATTGGACTATGGAAAAAGATAATATTTAAAATAGAACCAATAAACACAATTCCAAAAGCAATCATAAGTGGTTTACCATAAGAGCTAAAATCTGTTTTGCTGTTAATTGCAAATAGACTAAGACCTGCAAACATAGCAGAAGCTAATAAGAAGGCATTACCGACAGTAGCACCACCACCTTTTGCCATGACCATACTAATAAGAGGTGTTAATACAATCCCTCCCATAAAAGTAAAGACAAAAAGACCGATGGTTGCTAACATCTCTTTATCTTTTAGCATTGGTAGTGCAAACATACCAAAGAGCATCCAAGGAATAAAGATAAACCATCTATATGTCATAAGTACATCCGCACCTATTATTGCAATTCCTGCATAAGCACCAAATCCACCTGCTAGTAAAGAGGCAGCAAAATATTGGTAAGTTTGTTTAACAAGTTTAACATTTTCAGAGTCATTCTCTGTTGCATAACTCATCGAGTCATTATTGTTTGTGTAGTCTCTATCATAAAGAGCCATAAATATATCCTTTATAGTTGAACAGATGAAAACATAAGTTCATTAAATTATTTTGTCAAGTATATTGAGTTGAAGTTTAAAAGAAGTTTAAAAAAGTTTATAAGATGAAAAGAGTTTTATTAAATTTTTCAAAGCCTTAG
>JALTGP010000033.1:3130-5059 GCA_027076905.1 Campylobacteraceae bacterium
ATAGTTGAACAGATGAAAACATAAGTTCATTAAATTATTTTGTCAAGTATATTGAGTTGAAGTTTAAAAGAAGTTTAAAAAAGTTTATAAGATGAAAAGAGTTTTATTAAATTTTTCAAAGCCTTAGAAAAGAGAAAACTCTTTTCTAAGTAAGATGCTTAAATTATCTATTAATATAGACCTAGAGACTCCATTGTTGCTACAGATAGACCAGCAACTGGTAAACCTTTAGCTTTTTGGTACGCTCTTGTTGCAGCTCTTGAGTCTGAACCCCAAACACCATCAATTGCTCCATTGTAGAAACCAGCAGATTGAAGTGCTTCTTGTACTCTAGTGATTGTATGATCAGTCATACTTGATTTACATACAATTGGTACCCATTTAGCATAACCTTCTGAAATTTTCTTTCTTTTTGTTACGGTTTTGTAAGTTGCAGGAATTGGTATTCTTCTTTCACTTGCAGGTGTAATTAGTTTTCTAAGTTGCACTGTTGTGTATTGAGCAGGTGTTCTTACAGTTCTACTTGTAGCAGGTGTTGCAACAACTCTCTTAGAAACTTTGTTGTATTTAGCAGGTGTAGCTGTTAAACAGATTCTATTACACTGACTTGTAGCACGTGTTCGTGCATTTCTACCACTCGCATCTGACCAAGAGTATGCTCCATCTTGTACTTTTTTTCTTTTTGTTATAGTTTTGTAAGTAGCAGGAATTGGTATAGTTCTTGTAGAAGCTGGAGATACCATCTCTTTTATTTGAACAGTTTTAAACTCTGGTGGAGTTGTTACTTTTCTTGTTGCTGCTGGTTTTGCAACAACTTGTTTACTTACTGTTTTGTACGATGGTGGAATCTCTATCAAACAAACAACTTCTGATTGGTTACATCCTCTATCTTGACATTTAGTTCTCTTCCACTCGGTTCTAGCTGGAGCAGTTTGAATTTTTTGTCTTACAGTTTTATACTGAACTGGTGTTTTAACTAATCTTTCTGTACCTTGAGATACTTGAATTCTTTTAGAAACAGTTCTATATTTAGCAGGAATAGATATAACTTTTTCACTTGCTTCAGAGGCCAATACCTTTTCAGTTGTAGTAGCATACTTTTCTGGTCTGTAGTGTTCGTAGTAACAAGTACCTGGTGTTGCAGCACTAACATTCATACCAGCAGCCGCTGCTGATTGAACACACGTATTTGAAGCTTCTGGGGCATTTCCTCCGAGACTTGTTCTCCATGTTTGTTGTGCTGGTTTAGCCAATACTTTTTGATATACAGTTCTGTATGTAGCTGGTTTAGTCACAATTCTTTCTGTACCATCAGAAATTTTTATTTTCTCTGTAGCCATTCCATATCTTGCTGGGACAACACTAACTTTTTCACTTGCTTCACTTGCAAGAATTCTTTCTGTAGTTGTAGTATATTTAGCTGGGTAAAATGCTTTTGTGAAACATTGACCAGGTCTTGCTGGTGGTAAATCATCCCCATCCATTGATGATTGAGCAGTAGCAGTTGATACCATAACTGCAGCGGCAGCTAATGATAACTTAAGTGTATCTTTTATTGTCATAACATTCTCCTATGTATTTAATATGCAAAAAATTAACGCATTAGTAATTATAAGTAACTTTTCCTATCGTAAAGCTTAAAACAAAAAATAATAAAAAAATAAGCAAAAGTTTTTATTTGTATGGTTAATAATAATTTTTGTTTAGAAAGAAATAGAAATAAAATCTTACATTTAATATATTATAGAGAAAATGTTTTTATATATTTGCATCTTACGCATTTTTAGTAATTTTTTAATTTTTTTCAAAAGAATTCGCAAAACCCCTTGACAAGCAAGGTGAATTTGTCTATAATACGCGTCCAAGAACGGATGGACGACTTAGAGTTTAAGTCAAAGAGTTCAAAGTTTTTGAAAATGATCTTTAACA
>JALTGP010000034.1 GCA_027076905.1 Campylobacteraceae bacterium
GCACCCCTTGAACATCATCAAACTTAACATTTGGTTTTTCAGAGTTTATCATCTTGTCAGATTTACCTGCTCCAAGAATTCCACCCATACCTTTTGACATCTTTTTAGCAATAATCAACCAGATGCCCAAAATAACCAATATAGGGAGAAGTGAACTGATAAGTTGGGTTAGAATACTATCTCCTACTCTCCCCTCATAAGTAATGTTTCTCTCTTCCATCAGAGGAATAAGTTGGTCATCAAAAGCAGGTACATTTTGAGCAACATATCTGGTGTTACCACTTTTGTCAACGGCTTCAATACTCCCTTTAGTAATTTTAACCAAAGAGACACTATCTTCTCGTATCAATTTTTTAATATCAGAATACTTGACCGATTCAGTTTTAAGAACCCTACCTTGTCCTCCCATAAAATCATTAAGTCCACCACCATTGTCACCAACTATAGTCTTAAAGACTATAATCATAACAATCGAAAATATGGCAAATGCCAACAGAGGATTATCATTAAAGAAATTGTTATTATTATTGTTATCGTTGTTATTATTTTTATTGTTCATTTTTTCTATCTATTCCTGTAAACAAGTGTTACCCACTCATCTTTTTGTTTTCGTTCAATTAAGGCTAAGTCACCATACATCTCAGTAACCTGAGACTCTTTTTTATCTAAAATACCTGAAAGTATCAATAGACCATCTTGCTTTGTGGCTTTTTTCAAATCATGCACAATGAATTTTAAAACATCCGCAATAATATTAGCAATCACCACATCATACTTACCAAAAGCCTGATTGGCTGACCCCTCCCAAAGCTCTTCATACTCGGCACTGTTGAGTGCAAAATTCTGTTCACATGAGTCCACAGAAATCGGGTCAGTATCACACAACTCCACCTTCGCACCCAATTTTCTACACGCCAAGCCCAAAATACCTGAGCCACAGCCCACATCTAAAACACGTTCTGAACCATTGAGATACTCACCAATAACATCTAAACATGAAAAAGTTGTAGCATGATGACCTGAACCAAATGCCAAAGCGGGGTCAATTTTAATATTGATTTTACCCTCTTTAGCTTCATACCAACTTGGATAGATATAAAACTTTCCCACCTCAATAGGTGCAATAGAGTTCTGATACGTTGCTATCCAATCCACATTCTCTTTCTGTTCCATTTTGTATTTAATATCTATTGTTCCTCCTAGTGTTCCCACCAAAGAGTTTACCGCATCTTTAATATTATACAAATCATTTTCACTGCGTACAATAATACTATTACGTCCAACTTCCAGACCATCACCTGCAATATTTGCCACAAAATCAGCAATAAACTCTACAACATCCTCATTTTTAAGCGTCATGGTCAACTCATAATATTTATCCATCATCATTTTGCCTTATTTGCCACAATAAACGCTTCTTCTAAATCCAACGTACCTTCATAAAAAGCTTTACCTACAATTGTACCATCACAACCAGCTTCTATCAAAGCATGAATATCACTCATATCTTTTAACCCACCAGAAGCAATCGTTTCAAGCCCTGATGCTTTGGCAATCTCCATCGTAAAATCCACATTAACCC
>JALTGP010000035.1 GCA_027076905.1 Campylobacteraceae bacterium
CTGGAAGTTTTTCTAATGCTTCTAACACTTCTTCTACGTCTATTAAATCTTTTATTTCTATTTTCATGGTCGAATTATAGTATATTATTGGCTTTTGTTTTGCTTGGAATTATGTGAAAATGACCTACTCATGAAAAGTTATTATGTATTCAATAGGAAAATTTGCTAAAATGATAGGAGTGTCTCCTGATACTCTAAGAAATTGGGAAAAAAGAAAAAATGTATACCTCTTAGAGCAGAGGGAAAGCAAAGAAGATATACGATAGAATAGTATAACCATATTATGCAAATCAAAGAGAAAAATAACTATTAACCTGAGTTCGACGGAATAGCATATCCACAAAAGCCTAAAAATAGGTAAGATTTTTAAAATCAAATTCGTAGGACTAGCCGTAGCTAATTCAAGAATTTTATTTTGGAAAGATTGCCTATTTTTAGGCTTCCCTTTGGGTTTTACGAGGTTTCCCATATGCTTAGACAGATTTTTTTGAATTAACCAGTTAGTCCTGCAAAAATCTATCGTTGCCTATGAAAAACCTCGTAAAATTGTGGATATGGTATTCCGTCGAACTCAGGTTATTAAAAAAGGATAGGTATGTATAAAAAAATTTTAAAACTATTTTTATTATTGATATTGATGAACAGTACTCTATATGGAGCATTAACAAAAACCGAAGTATCCGAACTGTACGTAACATTAATGGGAAGAGTATCAGAGGGGAAAGGGAGTAATTATTGGCAAAGTAATTACGCCAACCAAATAGAAGCTTCCAAAGCGATGTTAGGTTCTGCTTCGGTAGCTGAGTATTTTGGTGTTTCAAGTATGGAAGATATGTCCAATGAAGATTTTATTGAAACTATCTATAAAAATACCCTCAATAAAACTAAAGATGGTTCAGATAATACGATAGAGGATGCAAATGGGATTGCCTATTGGAATGGTAGATTAACAGGTGAGACAGGAGCTAAAATGAACAGAGCTGAGATGATAGTTCAATTTATCACAATGGCTCAAGAGAGTACCACTATATCAGGTCAACAGTTTAGTAACAGAGTAGAGGTTTCTAATTATATGGCAGATAGTGTTGAGACCAATCCTGAAAACTATAAAGAGCTAACAAGTTTTAGTGGCAATCTTAGTATGGTAACGGATAACCCTGATAGTGTTGGTTTAGCAAAAGAGGCTATTAATACCATTGCCACAGATAATAAAGATGACAGCTCTTCCAATAAAAGAGCAACAGGAGCGATAATTGCCACAGATGAGATGTTAAAAGATATCCCTACTGCCTCTACACCCTCCTCCTCTTTAGGTATCGAAAGTACTTTACCCGTCGCCTTTGACCTCTCAAAAGATATGCCTCCTGTACGAAGTCAAGAAAATCAAGGCTCTTGTGCTTCTTGGGCAGTAGGATATTATCTTAAAAGTTATCATGAGCATATAGAGCATGGGACAACATATGGTACGGGGGATGATTACTCTGGTGTTTTTAGCCCAGCATTCCTTTACAATAAATTAAGGGTAAACAAGAACTCTTGTAAGGGTGGCTCTTATCTGCTTGATAATCTTAAGATGTTAGCAGTAAGTGGTATTTCATCTTGGAATAGTATGCCATACTCTGATAAAAGTTGTAATGCCAAGCCTTCTAGTCGTGCGACTAAAGAAGCCAAATGTTCTAAAGTTTTAGCCTATAGAGTAGTACCGACAAATAACCGTACTAGTAATATGGATATGAAGTATCATCTAATAGATGATAAACCAATTGTTATTTCTATAGTGGTTTTAGATGAATTTTATAACCCTACCAATAAAATAGAAGGAGAGTATATTCAAAAAGAGTATAATGGAAATGGTAACGGTTATCATGCTATTGTAGTGGTGGGATATGATGACAATAAGAATGCTTTTAAGATTATTAACTCGTGGGGAACAGATTGGGGTAATAGTGGCTATCTATGGATTGACTATAGTGTTTTTAATAAAATTGTTAAAAGAGCCTATATTGTGGTTGATGCAAAAGGTGAGTGCGAAGAGGATTCATCTTATCTCTCTATCAATAAACAATCTTTAGCCTTTAGTGCTAAAGAGATTGGTACATCTTCTAAAAAAACATTTATTATCTCCAATACAGGAAGCAGTGAATTTTCAATTAGTAATATTAGCGTTCCCACGGGATATAGTGTTAACTGGACAGATGGAACGATTAAGGCAAATGCTAAACAGAGTGTAACTGTAACTTTTTCACCAACAGAAGCAAAAGGATATAATGGTAAAATAGCCATTACACACAATGCAGACAGTGGAGTTAGTTCACTTATACTTAGAGGTGTAGGTACTAGTAACGATAAAAGTAACGAGTTTATCAGCACTTGGAAAACCAATAATCCAGGACAATCAGGTAAAAATCAGATTACAATTCCTACCTACATAACAGATGAATATAAGTACAACTATTATGTAGATTGGGGTGATGGAAGTACCAGTAAAAATGTAACAAGTGACATCACGCATACTTACAGCACCCAAGGTATTTATAGTGTTAAGATATCAGGATTATTTCCACACCTCTATTTTAGTAAGAATTATAGCAAAGATAGCAATGAAACAAGCGACTCACAAAAACTACTATCTATAGTACAGTGGGGAGATATTAAATGGAAATCTATGAATGGTACTTTTGTTAACTGTTTTAATCTAGCTGGAAATGCCAATGATGCACCAGACCTCTCTTCTGTAAAGGATATGCGTTGGATGTTCTATGGGGCTTCAAGCTTTAATCAAGATATAAGCAGTTGGGATGTTTCAAATGTAACTACTATGCATTCAATGTTTAATGGTGCTACAAATTTTAACCAAGATATAGGAAATTGGGATGTTTCACATGTAACCGATATGCGTTGGATGCTCGATGGGGCTTCAAGCTTTAATCAAGATATAAGCAGTTGGGATGTTTCAAATGTAACTACTATGTATTCAATGTTTAGTGGTGCTACAAATTTTAACCAAGATATAGGAAATTGGGATGTTTCACATGTAACCAATATGGGTTGGATGTTCGATGGGGCTTCAAGCTTTAATCAAGATATAAGCAGTTGGAATGTCTCAAATGTGATTGGTATGTATGCGATGTTTTATAGGGCTTCAAAATTTAATCAAAAATTAGACAATTGGAATGTTTTAAATGTAATTGATATGCGTTATATGTTTAATAAAGCTTCAAGCTTTAATCAAAATATAGACAAATGGAATGTTTCAAATGTTAAAACAATAAAATATGATGATGGAACTCTTGTCTCTGCAATGCTATATATGTTTTATGGTGCTAATGCTTTACAAAAAATACCTTCTTGGTATCATGAGTAAATTTATTTGTTCTCATCTATTCTTGATAAGAGTAAGTAGTTTTAGTACCTATTTTCTTAGCATGATGTGTATGGATCGGTTAAGGCTACCCCAAGGAAATAAACAAATATCTTTAACTCTAGTTTTACTTGAATTACGGGGAGTAGTCCTGCGTCAAACTATAGCTAAATCTATTCGTTTATTTACCTATGAAAACTGGCACTTATTTAATTTGCATTCCTTATACTTAGAGGTGTAGGTACTAGTAACGATAAAAGTAACGAGTTTATCAGCACTTGGAAAACCAATAATTCAGGACAATCAGGTAAAAATCAGATTACAATTCCTACCTACATAACAGATGAATATAAGTACAACTATTATGTAGATTGGGGTGAGGGAAGTACCAGTAAAAATGTAACAAGTTACATCACGCATACTTACAGCACCCAAGGTATTTTATAGTGTTAAGATATCAGGATTATTTCTACACCTCTATTTTAGTAAGAATTATAGTAAAGATAGCAATGAAACAAGCGACTCACAAAAACTACTATCTATCGTACAGTGGGGAGATATTAAATGGAAATCTATGAATGGTACTTTTGTTAACTATTTTAATCTAGCTGGAAATGCCAATGATGCACCAGACCTCTCTTCTGTAAAGGATATGCGTTGGATATTCTATGGGGCTTCAAGCTTTAATCAAGATATAAGCAGTTGGGATGTTTCAAATGTAACTACTTCACATTTTTCTATAACACATATATCCAATTTCTATCTTTTTGTCTTCGGTAAAAAGTTTTTTATCTTCTCTAAAAACTCTGTAGGATTGGCATTAAATTCAACCTTATATAGAGCCTCTATACAAGGGTCATTCATAGGTAAAGTGGTCATGTTTAATCTTTTTAAATAATATGTTTTAGTATAGAGAGTTTTTAGAAAAAAATATTGAAAAGCTCAATGCCAAAGAGACTCAAGTTTTATTTTTTTCTATGTTTATCATTTTTTGCTCCTTTATTTGATTGTAGCGTATCTTTTAAATCTATCTATTAACCTGAGTTCGACGGAATACCATATCCACAATTTTACGAGGTTTTTCATAGGCAACGGCAGATTTTTGCAGGACTAACTGGTTAATTCAAAAAAATCTGTCTAAGCATATGGGAAACCTCGTAAAACCCATAGGGAAGCCTAAAAATAGGCAATCTTTCCAAAATAAAATTTTTGAATTAGCGACGGCTAGTCCTACAAATTTAATTTTGAAAATCTTACCTATTTTTAGGCTTTTGTGAATATGGTATTCCGTCGAACTCAGGTTATTATATGTAACGAGTCAAACTATTATATCGTAACTGTCAATACTTTTTTATAGATGGGTATATTTTAGTGCTTTTAATATTTTTGCTCTATTTCTATGGTTATGCTACACCAAGGGGATAAATATGAAAGAGATAGAGAGTATTACTAACATATTAAATTAAACAATATCCATAACCTTAGACCATAAAATCAAATCAATATCTTTTTTATCTTGAAATAGAAATTTTAAATCCATATCAACCCCATAAGAGGAGTTATGAGAAGAGAGTTTTGGTGTTTGATACTGCAAAAGCCAATCAATCTTATTTTTTAAAGCATTTATCATTCCCTCTGC
>JALTGP010000036.1 GCA_027076905.1 Campylobacteraceae bacterium
TTGGCATATACAGCCGAAGCCAACTGCACAGCATCAGGAGTTTTGATATGACAATCAGCTCTAACTTTAGCAAAAAGAGAGGCTATTTTACTGTTAAGCTCTCCAAGTGTTAATGTAGAGGTAATAAATTATGAACTTTGTTCAGATGTAGCTCATTCTCTTCAATGAGGTAGATAAATAGATTGGTATCTAAAAATGCTTTTTTACCACTCACTTCTCAACTCTTTTATATACGCATCAGAGTCTATACCTTGATATAGCTCTTTATACTACCCCAAAAGTCAAGATAATTTAAAAAACTTTTGAAAGCAAACAGTCTCATAGACGATAAAAAGTGAGTTGTATATTGATATCACGCCTAAAAATACGGAATAAGAGTAAGATACATTAAAAGTTTATCTGATATAGTTGCACTCATGAAAAAGAACATATTCCTATTTATAATATTATCTATTGCTATACTTTTTATAACGATGCTAATTGTAAAAGATAGACAAAATCATAAAATAACTATCTTAGATGAACGCTATCTTGTCTATCCTGATAAAAAGGGTATTAGCTTTGGAGGTATATCTGATATAGCTTATGACGTAAAAAATAGACAACTCTATCTTGTAGGAGACCGTTCAACATTTTTTACTCTATCTGCTACCTTTACTGAAAAAATAGAGGGCTTAGATTATTTATCTTCTTATAAAATATTACGAAATGATAACCTAAAAGATAAATACGATTTAAAAACATACGATACCGAAGGCTTAACTTTTACCTCTAATAATAAAATTCTTGTGGCTCATGAGAGAATAGCAGGAGTACTTGAACTCTCACCAACAGCAAAAATAATAAAAAATTATAATTTACCTAAAAAACTACAAAAAGATGAGAACTACAGAAATAGAAACAAGATGCTAGAGAGTATCGCTTATCATAAAAAATATGGCATACTTGTAGCCTCTGAATACCCTCTAAAAGAGGATAAGATGAGAAAACAGACCATATATTCACTGGATGGTAAAGAGTGGCATTTTGAGAGTGAAAAACATCAGAACTCTGCTATAACTTCTATTGAGGTGATGGATGATGAAAATATATTGGTACTTGAACGCTCTTATAGTGGATACCTAAAACCTATACGTATGATATTAAAAAAAGTATATCTTGATAATTGTGATGAAAATAATAACTGTAAATCTGAATATCTGGCCTCCTTCAACTCGCTAAAAGGAGATGGTTTTAATAATTTTGAAGGTCTAACAAAGGTCTCAAAAGGTAAATATGTTATGGTTTCTGACAACAATGGATATAGGCTACTTCCTACAAAGTTAATCTATTTCAAAATTAAAGAAGATAAATAAATTGACTCAAATAGCCTCTCCTGCTCTCAACCCACAAACCCAAGCAAAGTGCAAATTAAACCCACCTCTATCTCCATCTACATCTAGTACTTCGCCTGTAAAATAAAGCCCCTTATGTTTTTTAGACTCCATTGTTATCGGATTAATCTCTTTGGTATTCACTCCACCAGTAGCTACCTCTGCTCCTTTGTAACCTCGGCTTCCATCTATTTTA
>JALTGP010000037.1 GCA_027076905.1 Campylobacteraceae bacterium
TTACAACGCTATCTGGAGTATAAGTACTTCTTACAGAAATAGTATCTTAACTCTCTTGATTAAATACGACACATTCGCAAGATAGTGGTTATGTATAAGGCTCAAGCTGCCAGACTTAATTTTTGTCTAAATTCAAAGCAAATCCCACAAAGGCTTGGATTTCGCTGACTTTATATTAAAGATTTTACCTATATTTATTTAGAATATTTATATTATATTATGTTTTTTATTGTAAAAAACTTAAAATTTTGCATATTTTTTATTATTTTCATGCTATTTTATTGTGTTTGTTGCAACATTGATACTATAGATAGGGACAAGAATGTTATTCTTGAACCATGCCAATTTAAGTGTTTTCCAAATAAGGTTTTTAGTGCTATTACATGTCTCATTCTGCTATTTTAGCATATTGTTGTTCTTTGATTTGTGGGTGGTGAGCTCTTCAATTCATCCCCGTCTAAGAGAACGGGGTTTTCTTGAAGATTTTTTGATAAATGATAACAAAAATATCAAACTGTTAGTATGAATATTAAAGCTCAATAGTTTTACAAGATATCTATTTTATCTTTAACCACTTCTCTTGAAGCTTCTTGTGATAACTGTTATCAAGTCCATCAGGCTCTCTTAGTCGCAAGAGAATACGGTCTACCTTCTCTTTTAGCTCACTCTTTGAGGGGAAAACAACCCCATAGTTTTGGGGATTAAACTTAAAAGGAGCAACCACTAATACTTTTTTCTTCTCTTTTTTATTGATTTGGTTAGCAAGATAAACAAGCCGTGGTCCATCATGCACCAATGCCTCTGCTTTTCCACTTCGTACCAACACTATTCCCTCTGCTAAAGTTTTAACAGGAATTACATTTGCACCTATCTTCTCAACATATTTTCGTGGTGCATCCGTTGCCACCGCTGCGATGTACTTTCCTGCCAAATCTTTCTCTGAACGGATAGAACCACCAATCGCTTGGGCAGTCAATGCTGAGGTAACAATCGCTGTTAATATACTAATGGCAATAATTCCCACAATGTGCCACATCAAATCAATGGTTCGAGCTATCCCTTTACTTGGTGGGGTCTCCCATGTAACCAACATCGTAATTCCCCACCAAAAGGAGTCAATAATTCCTGAGCTATATCGCTTATTAAATAGGTCTGATTTTTCATCTCTGCTATCAATATACCAACGCAGATGCATGGTGATAAAGAGAAAAAGAAAAAAGATAACAATCGATTGTGTTGTCATCATCTTTTTTATCTCTTTTCCCATTAACTCCAAGACAGATGCAGATGATTTTGTGGCATCCATCATCACTTGTAGTCCTAACTCATACATGGAATTGGAAAAATCTATCTTGGTCTCACGATTTGAAGTGATTGTCACCGCAGAGATAGAAGCATCGACATCCCCTTTTTGGGTGGATTCAATAAGTTGTGAGGTAGAGTCATAATAGACCCACTGAGTATCTACGCCCATTTTTTCAGCTATTTTATTCCATAAGTCGATACTAAAACCTCTGGGTTTTCTATCCTCTATCGTTGCATTTTTATCATACATTACCCAAGGTTCAGAGAGTTTAATTCCCACTTTTAATGTTTCGGATTGAGCAGTAAGAGTGAAGAGTAGAAGTAGTATTAAAGCCGTAATGTGTCGCAATATTTGTCCTATGTTTTAAATTTAATAAAGAATATACTCAACTTTTATTAACAGATGATTGATAAGGGTAGTTTTAGTGAAGTTTTTCTATTAAGGAGTAAGCATTTTACCCATTTTTTTATAGATATAAGCCTACTTCTGCTAAAATTTCAAGAATTATTATGGATAAAGGATTGTAATGAACATTACAGCTACAAAAACTGATACGGCAAACGTATTGGTGACAGCAAAAATTGAGAATTCAGATATTGAGAAAAATCTCAACAAAATAGCAAAACAACTTGCAAAAACTACAAATGTTGATGGTTTTAGAAAAGGTAAAGTACCTCCTGCAACTATCAAACAGATGTATGGAGATAAATTAACACAAGATGCAGAGAGTGAAGCAGTACAGACCATTGTAGCTGAAGCTAAAAAAGAGTTGGATATTAATCAAGCAGATATTATCGGTGACCCAACCTTTAAAAAGTATGAAAAAGTAGAGGATGGGGTAGATGTGGAGCTTCTTATTTCACTTAGACCAACCATTGAAGCAGAGGGATATGATAAACTAGCACCTAGCTTTGATGAACCAACCGTTGAGGATAGTGAGATTGAAGAGAGACTTACCAACCTTCTTGAAAAGAACTCTCCATTTAAAAAACTAAAAGAAGATAGAGCGTTAGAGAATGGCGACCAAGCAAAGTTTGACTTTTTAGGAAAAGTGGATGATGTTGAGTTTGAGGGTGGAAAAGCTGAAGGGTTTGAGCTTGTTATGGGTTCTGGTAAATTTATTCCAGGATTTGAAGAGCAAATGGTGGGTATGAACAGAAATGAGACAAAAGATGTTACTGTTACCTTTCCAAAAGATTATCAAGCAAAAGATTTAGCAGAAAAAGAAGCTGTATTTACTGTAACACTTCATGAAATCAAAGTACGTGGCAATATTGAACTTGATGAAGAGATGGTAAAAAGATTGCTCCCAGGTGAAGAGGGTGCAACGGCTGATACCGTTAAAAATAAAATTAAAGAGCAGATTCAATCAGAAAAAATATCAAAACTTTACAATGAAGAGCTTAAGCCAAAACTCATGGATGCACTGGTAACTGAGTATAATTTTGACCTTCCACAAAATATTGTAGAGCAAGAGATTGACGCACAGATTAACCAAAAAGCACAAGAGATGAGTGAAGAGGAGCTAGAGACATTCAAAGGAAATGATGAGAAGATTGATGAGCTTAGAGAGTCAGTTAGAGAAGTAGCCGTAGACTCTGTAAAAGCAACTTTCCTAGTAGATGCATTGGCAAAAAAAGAGGGAATAGAAGTGAATGATACAGAGGTCTCTCAAACACTCTACTACGAAGCGATGATGAATGGTCAAAACCCTCAAGAGGTAATTGAGTATTACCAAAAAAATAATCTTCTTCCTGCTGTGAAAATGGGCATGATAGAGGACAAACTATTTGCAAAAATTATCGGTTTAGACAAGTAATTACTTTCCAAATATTCAACAAAGATATCTTAATGTGGGTAGTAATACCCACATCTCACAATACATCTTAAGTAAAAAAAGTGTATTCTCCTATAAATTAAAACTAATAAATATCCAAAGGTACAAATAATGAGTTATATCCCTTATGTAGTAGAGCAGACAGGTCGTGGTGAACGTTCGTATGATATCTATTCAAGACTATTAAAAGACAGAATCATCATGTTAAGTGGTGAAGTAAATGACCAAGTAGCATCAACAATAGTAGCACAACTTCTATTTTTAGAGGCACAAGACCCAGATAAAGATATCTACTTCTATATCAACTCTCCAGGAGGAGTTATTACAAGTGGACTCTCTATGTTTGATACAATGAACTATATCAAGCCTGATATCGTTACTATCTGTATCGGTCAAGCAGCATCTATGGGGGCATTTTTACTCTCATCGGGAACCAAAGGAAAGAGATATTCACTTCCAAACTCTCGTATTATGATTCACCAACCATCAGGTGGAGCTCAAGGGCAATCAACGGATATCCAAATCCAAGCCCAAGAGATTCAGCGTCTCAAAGATACGCTTAATCAAATTATGGCAGAGAACTGTGGTAAAAAGGCGGAAGAGTTAGAGGTTGATACAGAAAGAGACAACTTTATGTCAGCACAAGAGGCAGTGGAGTATGGACTAATTGACAAAATCTTAACCAAAAGCTTCAACTAGGATAAGAGATGGTTCAAGAGATAGTTATCTACCCTGATAAACGGCTAAAGCTCATCTCAAAAGAGGTGACAGAGTTTAATGAGGAGCTTCATACCCTGCTTAATGATATGTTTGATACCATGCTCTCAAAAAAAGGGGTTGGGTTAGCAGCCATTCAAATTGGTGTACCACAACGTGTACTTATTATCAATCTTCCCGAAGATGACTCTGAGGATGCAGTCTTTAACAAAGAGGAGACTTTGGAGATTATCAATCCTATTTTCACCTCAAAAGAGGGAGCCTGTAAGCACCAAGAGGGGTGTTTGAGTATTCCTGGGGTGTATGAGGATATCGAACGTGCAGAGCATATTGTTTTGGAGTACCAAGACCGTTATGGAGAGAAACATATTATTGACAATCATGATTTCTTAGCCATTGCTCTACAGCATGAAATAGACCATTTAGATGGCAAAGTTTTTATTGAAAAACTCTCATTTATCAAACGAAAGAAGTTTGAGAAAGAGTGGAAGAAGAGGTTAAAATAACCTCTTTTTTTATCGATTTAAAACCAAGAAATTAAGAGGTACATCCTCCAATAAATCTAAAGTTAACGAGGGAACAAACATAAGCTTTTCTTGGTGATGTATCACCACTAAATCGGTATCTTTATCTTTGATATAATTGAGTAAATCCTTCTCTAGCCCTTTTTTCTCTTCAATAAAATCACCCTCCACATGAAACTCTTTTTTATAGTTCTCAAAAATACGCTTCTGTTTTTTTCGTGTCCCTTCATGTAGCTCTTTGTCCACACTTCCCACCACAGGTATAATCGTAGCAGAGCCATCTTTCTCCGTGCGAGGTATCATATAGCGATAGTCATGTACAATATCAATAGAGCTTTTAGGGAAGATATCTTGGGTGAGTTTAATATCATCCATCGCATCATTACTAAGCTCAATAGGAAGAAGTATATTATTATAGGTTAAAGAGCTATTTTTGAAAATCCAATAGGAGTAAGGGGTCTTTTCCAAAAGTTTTTCAGAAAGTTTTTTATCATAGTTGGTAATAAAAAGAATATCCTTACAGGTATTAGCATGAGCCAATACTCTTTGCAAAATATTCTCTTCTAAAATAGTCACTTCACTCTTGGTCTCACCATCTAACTGGTTAATATATTTTTGAATCTTCTCTTTGACTTGTACTTTGTCAAGTGGAGTATAAGCTTTTGAATGGGAAGGGAAAAAATAATCCAACAGTGAATCAGTTGGCTTCTCTTGTACAAAAAGAACCTCTAATTTTTTCTTATGCTGTTTTGAAAAATCAACACCTTTTTGGAGTAAATCATCTATATTTGAAATATCATTTATTAAAACTACTATTCGTTTAAACGTGTGGTGCATCTTTTATTCCTTAAGTTTATATTATACAAATTATATTATAATACAACTTAAGTTAAATATAAGTTCAAAAACTACTTTCTAACTTTTTATCGATTTAAAACCAAAAAATTAAGAGGTACATCCTCCAATAAATCAAAAGTTAAAGAGGGAACAAACATAAGTTTCTCTTGATGATGTATCACGACCAAGTCGGTCTCTCTATCTTTGATGTAGTTAAGCAAATCTTTCTCCAACCCTTTTTTCTCTTCAAGAAAATCACCCTCTACACCAAACTCTTTTTTATAGTTCTCAAAAAGATGCTTCTCCTTTTCTCTTGTCTCTTTATGAAGCTCTTTGTCCACACTCCCTACAACAGGTATAATCGTAGGGGAACCATCTCTCTCTTTTCGAGGTATCATATAACGATAATCATGAACGATACAGACCATACTTTTAGAAAAAATCTCTTTTGTCAATCTAATATCCTCCCTCGCCTCATCACTAAGCTGAATAGGAAGTAAAATATGACTGTAACTCAAAGAGCTATTTTTGAAAATCCAATAAGAGTAAGGAGTTTTCTCTAAAAGCTTTTGAGAGAGTTTTTTATCATAATTGGTAATAAAAAGAATGTCTCTACAGCCACTTGCATGGAATTTAACCCTCTTCAAAATATCCTCTTCCACAATGGTCACTTCACTTTTGGTATTACTATCCAATTGGTCAATATGCTTCTGAATTTTCTCCTCTACTCTATATCTGTCAAACTGTGTATACTCTTTTGAGGCAGAAGAGGTAAAATAGTCCAATAACGAAGAGGAGGGTTTCTCTTGTACAAAAAGAACCTCTAAGGTTTTTTGATGTTGCTTGGAAAAGTCAATACCTTTTTGAAGTAAATCATCTATCTCTTTAATATCATCTATCAAAACTACGATTCTTTGAAAAATATGGTGCATCTATAATCCTTAATATTATAATTATTATTATAACATATAATTAGTGAACTGCACTCTCACAAATCGTAGATTATGGAAGAGGAGTGTGGGTAATATGTTAGTAATACTCAAAACTTACTTCCTAATTAAAAAAGATACCAAATAGAACGGCTAAATCGAAATCCATTATCAAAAACAACCAATTTCACCGTCTAAGTTTCACTCTTTGAGCGTGTGTAATGGCGACTGCCATCGCATCCGTGATGTCAAATGGCTTGATTTCCTTTCTTAAATTTAAAAGACGCTTAACCATAAAAGCTACTTGCTCCTTTGTCGCCTTGCCGTGACCTGTAATTGCCTTCTTTACTTGTAAAGGGGTGTACTCTTCATAATTTCCAACAGATAAAAGTACTTTTAAGCACAATGCACCCCTAAATTGTGCCAATTTCAGCGTAGTTTTAGGATTATGTGCAAAGAAAATATCCTCAATTGCCACCTCATCTATCACATTTTTCTCTAAAATTAAATCTATTCCATTAGCCATCTCTAATATTTGCTCCCTTAAAACCGTTTTTTTAAACTTAAGCAAACCTGCCTCAACAAGGGTATTTTTTTCACATCCAATTTCGAGAATACAATAGCCTAAATTTCGGGTTCCAGGGTCGATTCCTAGTATTTTCATTCACACCTTTCACTAAGATGTGAATAACTTTATTCACACCCATTATATGCCCGTATTTTAGCGAACTTTTGATAACATTCAAAAAACTATTCACAAACTTATTCACATTAAGAAAGGCACTATTATGGCAATTGGAAACAATGTACTAAAAAAACTTAAACAAGAGATAAGTAATCAAGAGTGGAACCGATATATTAAATCTCTCATTTATGATGAAAATCGTTCTAGAAGTAACCTCGCACACTTCTATAGCCCCAATATTCTTATTGCTAAATGGATTAAAACCAAATATGAGAAAAAAATTGAACACCTTTTTGAGTTAGAGAACAATATCAAGCCACAAATTATCATCTCTGTTAAGAAAGAGAGAGAACAAAAAATTACCTCACAAACACAAATAGTTGAATCCGAGTATAAAAGTGGCAGTAAAAGTACCCTACTTAACCCCTCTTTTACCTTTGAAAGCTTTATTATTGGGAGTTCTAATCAGTTTGCCTATACCACGGCAAAGAGTGTTTCGGAGAAACCAGGAGCACTATATAATCCTCTTTTCCTATATGGTGGGGTGGGACTGGGTAAAACACACCTTGTTCAAGCGATAGGAAACTATCAAATTAGCCAAGGTAAAAAGGTCATATATACCACATTTGAGCAGTTTATGAACAAATTTACCTCACATTTACGTTCACAAACTATGGATAGATTTAGAGAGCATTTTAGAGAGTGTGATGTGCTTATTATTGATGATATTCAGTTTCTATCCCGAAAAGAGCAGACCCAAGAGGAGTTTTTTCACACCTTTAATGAGCTTCACCAAGCCAAAAAACAGATTGTTATTACCTCTGATAGACAACCTAACAAAATTGCAGGGCTTGTAGATAGGCTACGAAGCCGATTTGAGTGGGGATTGATGGCAGATATACAACCCCCTGAGCTTGAAACCAAGATAGCGATTATCCAAAAAAAATGTGAAATAGATGGAATTAAACTCAATAATGAGATTATTAACTTTATCGCATCAAATATGGGAAACAATATACGTGAAATAGAGGGGGCAATTATTAAATTAAATGCCTATAGTATCATGATGAACCAAGCACTGACTCTAAATTTTGCCCAAAATGTTATAAAAGAGCAACTTGCAGAGAAACAGTCCAATATTAGCATTGATGATATTGTCAAAATGGTCTCAAAAGAGTTAAATGTCAAACTCTCAGATATAAAATCAAAAAAACGCACACGAGATGTGGTAAATGCTCGACGAATCTCTATATATTTGGCTCGAAATTTAACACCCAACTCAATGCCTCAAATTGCAGTCTATTTTGGGATGCGAGATCACACTGCTGTAAGCCATGCTATGAAGAAAATTGCCGAAATTATAAAGAGTGATGAAAACTTTAATGTACAGCTAGAAGAGCTCTCAAATAAAATAAATTACAATACATCTCAGATTGATTAAAATAAAGTTATACTTCCACATGTGAAAAGATGTGAATAAAGTTGCAAAGTTAGGTCAGAGGGTAATTCCCACAATATAATGCCTCAGCATAGTTATTCACATATTCACATAGACCTACTACTACTACTACTTATATCTATAAATAAAGAGGAGAAAAAAATGAAAATACATGTGACCAAACAACTACTAGAATCCATACTCATTAACCTACAAGCTTTCTTGGAAAAGAAAGATGCCAGTCAAATTACATCTCATGTTTTTATAGAGGCAAAAAACAATCAGGTGGTAATAAAAGCTACCGATTCAGAAATAGGTCTTTTAGTACACACTGAAAATATAAATATTGAGTATGAAGGTACAGTAACAGCAAATGGTAAAAAACTTTTAGATATCATTCGAATTCTAAAAGATGATGAAATTACTTTAGAAAAAATAGAAAACAATTTACTTATAAAGCAAAATAAATCTAAATTCAAACTTCCTATTTTTAACTTTACTAATTATCCAGTTTTCCCTGTAGTAGCAAATAAATCAAAAATATCATTGGATTCTATCTCTTTGATAAAAGCACTTAAAAATATTTCTTCCTCTATAGACAGCAGTAATCCTAAATTTGAACTTAATGGTGCTTTACTAAATATTAAAAATCGTAAAACTGAACTAGTCGGCACAGATACACGCAGACTCTCTATCTCCTCAATTAATAATATCTCTGAAAATGAACTCTCTCTTATTATTCCTAAAAAAGCAATTATGGAAATTCAAAAACTTTTTATAGATACCATAGATATATATTATGACCAAACCAATCTAATTATCCAAAATCAAAACTACTATTTCTTTACACGCTTAATCAATGGGAATTTTCCTAATTATGAGCGTATTATTCCAAAAGAGTCAAAATACAATATAACTTTACCAAAAAAAGAGATGATAGATGCTATTAAAATGATTACTACTATTTCACAAGAAATTAAAATATCATTTTTAAAAAATACCATTATTTTTAACTCTCTTGCCTCTGATAACATTGAAGCAAAAACAGAACTACTCTTAAATACAGGCTTAGAAAATCAATTTGATTTAAATGTTAACAGCAGATATATGCTAGACTTTATCAACCAAGTAGATAATAATCAATTTGAAATTTTATTAAATGAGCCGACATTACCCTTCGTTTTAAAGGATACAAAATTTATAACAGTTATAATGCCAATTATTATTTAACAGAGGGATTTTACAAATGTCAAAGAAACAGACTAAATATATTTTTGTAACAGGTGGAGTGCTTAGTTCTCTTGGAAAAGGAATAACGGCTGCAAGTATAGGAACGCTATTAAAACACTCTGGAATACGTGTAGGAGTGCTTAAACTTGACCCTTATATCAATGTTGACCCTGGAACAATGTCTCCTTTAGAACATGGTGAAGTTTTTGTCACCAAAGATGGAGCAGAAACCGACTTGGATTTGGGACACTATGAGCGTTTTTTAAACACTGCTTTGACTCAAGACAATAACTTTACTACAGGGTTAATTTATAAAACAGTTATTGAGAATGAAAGAAAAGGGAAATATCTCGGGAAAACAATACAGATTGTTCCTCATATTACCAATGAGATTAAAGAGCGTATTATTAAAGCAGGAGAAAACAAAGAAATTTTAATTGTTGAACTTGGTGGAACTACAGGAGATATGGAGGGAATGCCTTTTCTTGAAAGTATTAGGCAAATGAAACATGAGTTTGGATTAAGTAACGTTATGAATATCCATGTCACCCTACTTCCTTATATTCGCACAGCAGGAGAGATTAAGACCAAACCTACACAACACTCAGTTCAAGAGTTAAGACGTATAGGCATCACCCCTCAAATGCTTATTTTAAGAAGTGAAACACGCATACCAACAGAGATTAAAAATAAAATAGCCTATACTTGTGATATTGAGAGAGCCTCTGTTATTGAAGCAATAGATGCTCCTACTATTTATGAAGTTCCTCTCAATTTTATGGCACAAGATATTCTTAATCCTATTGCCAAGCAGTTAGAACTGGGTGAGCTTAAACCTAAAATGCAATTATGGACAGATTTGGTTTCTAAAATTCTTGAACCAAAGAGAACCGTAACCATCGCTTTTGTTGGAAAATATCTTGATTTAAAAGAGTCTTATAAATCACTAACTGAAGCACTTATTCACACAGGTGCTAATCTTGATGCAGAAGTTAAAATAGAGTGGGTAGACAGCGAAAAAGTTCAAAACAATGGAGCCAAAAAATATCTGATTGATTGTGATGGAGTTTTAGTTGCAGGTGGATTTGGTGAACGTGGGATAGAGGGGAAAATAGAGACTATTAAATATGCACGAGAACAGAAAATACCATTTTTAGGGATATGTCTAGGGATGCAACTGGCAATGATAGAATTTTCTAGAAATGTACTAAAAATAAAAGAGGCAACCTCAGTTGAACATAATGCAGATACAAAAGAACCTATAATCTTTTTGATTGATGAATTTATAGATGCCACAGGATCAAAACAGTTGAGAACTACTACCTCTCCATTAGGGGGTACAATGCGTTTAGGAGAGTATGAGTGTAATACTAAAGAGGGTTCATTTTTAAAAGAAGCCTATAAAGCCTCAACAATATTTGAGCGACATCGACACCGATATGAAGCAAATCCAGCCTATAGAGAAGCGTTAGAGCTTAACGGTATGGAGATTACAGGAGAGTCCAATGGTCTTATTGAAGCTGTAGAAATTCCAAATCATCCTTGGTTTTTAGGAGTTCAATTTCACCCTGAATTTACTTCAAGACTACAGAGTCCAAACCCTGCTATTTTAGCATTTGTAAAAACGTCATTAGATAAAAAATTGTAAGTTTTTTAATAGAGTAAAAGAAAAAATAATATGTCCTATAAAAAAATAACCCATTTAGAGATAGAACAGAAAATAAAATCTCGTTTTAAGAAGGAGGGATTTCTATCTCTCTCTAATCTTCCTCATCCTTCTAAGTTTAAAGACATGGAAAAAGCCACACATAGAATTGTTCAAGCGATACATAGAGGAGAAAAAATAGTTCTTATAGGGGATTATGATGTAGATGGAGTAGTCTCTACGACCATTATGAGGCTTTTTTTTAATGAGATAGGGGTAACCCTAGGATGGATAATCCCTAACCGTTTTAGAGACGGTTACGGACTCTCTATCAATATTATTCCTCGTATTAGCGAATATGACTTAGCCATTACGGTGGATAATGGCATTAGTGCAGTTCAAGCATCTAAATTATGTCAACAGCACAATATAGAATTAATCATTACCGACCACCATCTTTTACCTAAAGAAATTCCTGAAGCCTATGCAATAATTGACCAAAAACAAGAAGATTGTACCTTTCCATATGATGAGGTTTGTGGGGCTCAAATAGCTTGGTATCTTATCGCTTCTCTAAACAGAGCTTTAAGTAGTAGAGTAGATACCAAAGTATACATAGGGTTGGTCTCTATTGCAATTATTGCTGATATGATGCCTCTAAAGCATATTAATAGAGCAATGGTTATCTCAGGGCTTAAAATACTTAGCCACTCTAATTTACCTGCGATAAAAGCATTTAAAGAGAAGCTTGATAAAGAGGTTTTTAATTCTGAAGATATTGGTTTTCAGATAGCTCCTATTCTTAACAGTGCAGGAAGAATGGATGATGCCAAATGGGCAGTTGAATTTTTGATGAGTGAGAATATCTATGATGCACGGGTGCGTTTGGATAGGTTGGTTGATCTAAATATTGAGAGGAAATCAATAGAGCAAAAAATTACAGATGAAGCACTAGAGCAAGTCAATCCTCATGACAAGATAATTGTGGTTAAAGGAGAGAATTGGCACGAGGGAGTTATAGGAATTGTTGCTGCTCGTGTGGGAAGAGTTCATGAGAAACCAACCCTTGTACTTACGAAAAGTGAAGATGGAGAGCTCAAAGGAAGTGGTAGAAGTTTCCATGTTTGTAATCTTTTTAAAGTTACAGAGGGGTGTAGAGATTTACTTACAAAATTTGGAGGACATCATGCTGCTATTGGGCTTAGTCTACCTATTGAAAATTTTGAATCATTTAAAAAGAGACTCCAAACGAACTATTTAGCTCAAAATTATAATGAAGATATTATTGACCTTGATATCTTAGGAGAGCTTAGTTTTTCAGATATAAATTTTAACCTTGTGAACATCATGAAACAGTATGAGCCTTATGGACAGAAAAATTCAAAACCTAAATTTATTACCCATAATGTGACTATTCAAGATGTTAGTAATATGGGCAAAGAGAAAGAGCATCGTCGTTTTACTTTTTCACATCAAGGTGTCACTCAACAGGGTGTACTTTTTAAAACAAATGAGTTATTTCGGCTTGGAGAACAGATATCAGTAGTTTATAATATTAGCGAAAACCACTACAATAACCGTATTTCTTTACAGTTGATGGTTGACAAGATAGTACAATATTATAAAAATGATAATGTTTGACTAATGTCAAATAATGATATGCTTCTAGGTGAAGCTCACTCTTCCAAATTATAGATTATGGAAGAGAATTGTGAGAAATTTTTTGTTTAAAGACTATTTTATAAGCTTTTCACAATCTGTAATTAATTCATCTAAAAGTTGAACAGATGATTTTGCCTCTTCTTTAATCTCATATAAAAAATTCATTTCACTTTTTGATAAATATCCATCAGCAAGTAATAATTCTCTAAGAGTTTTCACTTCATTTTGACTAATATGCCCATCTCCTAAAGCAAATACTTTTGCTACTTTACGCCATTCTGCCATAATTTTTTCCTTATTTTAATTAAATTATTATACTTTAATAGTATTCGGTATTTTATCTAAACAAACTTGAAAGTGCTATTTTTAGTGACTATTCGTAACATATTTAAATCTATATGTTAATAAGAATTTAGAATAAAAGAGAGAATATCTCTTTTTACAGCTCTATTTACAATATTTCATTCTCCTTACATTATCTTCTATTATAATTTCGATAAGAAACAAAGAAGGGAAAAGGATGAAGAAAAATATTGCACAAGTACAGACGCTACTGGAGGCACTTCCGTATATAAAGCGTTATTCAGATGAGATTTTTGTAATTAAATATGGAGGGTCAGCACAGCTTAATCCTATGCTTAAAGAGAAGTTTGCACGAGATATTATCTTGATGTATCTTGTGGGGATAAAGCCTGTTATTGTACATGGAGGGGGTAATGCGATAGGAAAAACATTAGATAAAATGCAGATAAATAGCCATTTTGTTGATGGACTTCGTGTAACTACTAAAGAGATTATGGAGGTAGTCGAGATGGTACTCTCAGGGAGTATTAACAACGAGATTACTACGCTACTAAATATGCATGGGGCAAAAGCTGTGGGTGTTAGTGGAAAAGATGCCAACTTTTTACAAGCACAAGCTATAGACCAAGATAAGTATGGGTATGTTGGTAACATTACCAAAATAGACCCTATGGTTATCCAAAAAATGATTAGTGAGAAGTTCATACCTGTAATTGCTCCAATTGGAGCATATGAGCAGAGTGGTCATCCTGGATTTAATATCAATGCCGATACCGCAGCCTCACACATTGCCGTGGCACTCAATGCTCGAAAAGTGATTTTTATGACCGATACCTCGGGGGTACTAGATGGTGAAAAAGAGCTGATTCATACCCTTAATGAGGAGGATATTGATACTCTCAAAGAGCAAGAGGTTATTATGGGGGGGATGATACCAAAAGTTGATGCTTGTCTTCACTCAGTCAAAGGGGGAGTTCCCAAAGCACATATTATAGATGGTCGTGTAGAACATGCACTACTTTTAGAGATTTTTACCTCTGAAGGAATCGGTACGGTAATAAAACTATGAGCCACCATTCTATGTCAAATTTTTCTAACAATTCAGAGCGTCTACTACTAGAGCAGTGTGAAGCGATTATTGAAGAGGGTCTTAGAACCTTGGCAAAGGTAGAGAGAGCCTTGGGGATTATTGAACAGATGCAACTCTATAAAAATAGTTTTGAGACATTCGAAAGTTACTCTACAAAGAGATGGGATATAAATATGAAACTTCCCCATCTTTGTAAAATGCACACAAATAATTCAAATTAAATTTAATAAAAAAGGAATAAAATGAACTACCCAAATTTACCAGAAGATTGTACATCAATGTTATGTAAACACCTTACACCAGAGGTTTTTGAAGCACTAAAAGATAAAACAACAGCAAATGGATTTACCTTAGAACAAGCAATTAACTCAGGTGTTATGAATATAGATAGTGGAATCGGTGTCTATGCAGGAGATGAAGAGTCTTACAGTACCTTTGCACCACTTTTTGATAAAATCATCGAAGACTATCATGGTTTTGGAAAAGAAGATAAACATCAAAGCAATCTTAACCCTGATGATTTAAATGCACCAAACCCTGACCCTGATGGAGAGTTTATTATCTCTACACGAATTAGAGTAGGGCGTAATGTTGCAAACTTGCCTCTTGGACCTGCTATATCTAAAGAGCAAAGAGATTTAGTCGAGTCAAGTGTGGTTGAAGGGCTTAATACCTTAGAAGGTGAACTAGAGGGAAGCTACCACCCACTACTTGGAATGAGTAAAGAGGTTCAAGATGAGCTAATCAAAGACCATTTCTTGTTTAAAGAGGGCGACCGTTTCTTGGATGCTGTAGGGCTTAACCGTAACTGGCCAGAGGGAAGAGGAATATACCATAACAAAGAGAAGACATTTTTGGTATGGGTCAATGAAGAGGATCAACTAAGAATTATATCTATGCAGATGGGTGGAGATATTAAAGAGGTATTTACACGTTTAGTAAATGCAATTAAGAGTATAGAGAGCAAAGTACAATTCTCATACAACGACCATATAGGTTACATAACCTCCTGTCCAACCAATCTTGGAACAGCAATGAGAGCAAGTGTTCATATTGCCGTACCAAACTTAGCAAAAGATATGGAAGCCTTTAAAGCAATTACCGACAAATTTTACTTACAAATTCGTGGAATTCATGGAGAACACAGCGAAAGTGAAGGTGGAGTTTATGACATTAGTAACCGTCGCCGTTTAGGAATTACTGAAGTTCAAGCTGTTCAAGATATGCATGATGGTGTGGTTGCATTGATTGAAGCAGAGAAGGCGTTAAAAGCTTAATTTGTATTTTCGGAATCGGTGTATTTACACCCGAAAAAAATTTAATAAAAAGGGAAACATATGGAAGAAAATATGTTTGGTAAAAAAGAGGGTTTCGACCCAGATTATGATTTAAAACTAGAAGAGTCATTGGCAAAAAATGAGTATCCAGCTCAGAAAATAGCCCAAGCAAATGCCAGTGAGCATACTTCTCTCTGTGCGAAGATGTGTACCCAAGAGGTTTGGAATAAGTACAAAGATGTAAAGAGTTCAGGTCCAGCAAAATGGACACTAGCAAGAGCAGTTAACTCTGGTATCTCTTACCCTGAAAGTTTTGTAGGTTGTCATGCAGGAGATAAAGAGTCTTATGATGATTTTTCTGACTTTTTCTATCCTGTTATAGAGGCGTATCATGAGGGATTCTCTATGAAAGAGGGAAGTAAACTAGAGGGTACACCATCGGAAAGAATGAATCCCAATAAGATTTCAGTTGACCTAACAAGCAGTGCTGAAGAGAAGATTGTATCTACCCGTATTCGTGTTGCACGAAATTTATCTATGTTTCCATTAAACCCAGGAGGAACAAAAGAGAGCCGTGAAAAAATAGCCGATTTGATGGCAAAAGTTTACGCTAAAATAGATACAGACTCAGATTTGGCAGGGGATTTTCATCTTCATACAAAAATGTCGGATGATGAACGTCAAGCATTAATTGATGGGCATTTTCTATTTCGTGGAAAAGATAGAATGCAAGCAGCTAGTGGATACCATGAACATTGGCCACATGGTCGTGGAGTCTACCTAAACAAAGACAAAACATTTGTTAACTGGGTAAACGAAGGTGACCACCTGAGAATTATATCTATGGAGATGGGTGGCGATGTAAAGTCTGTATTCTCTCGTTTAAGTGCAGGTGCAAAAGCAATAGAAGATGGTGTTCGTGAAATTAGTGGAGAAGAAGAGGTTTTTACCATGCACCCTAAATTTGGAGCAGTAACCTGTTGCCCATCAAATATTGGTACAGGAATGCGTGGTTCGGTGCATATTTTAGTGCCAAAACTTATTGAAACCATTGGTTTTGAAGAGATTGACCGTTTGTGTCGTGAGCGTAACTGTCAAGCAAGAGGAAGTACAGGAGAACACTCAGAAGTTATTGATAGAATAGATGTGAGTAACTGGCGAAGAATAGGTTTTCCAGAGTATGAATTGGTCGAAGATATGATTAAGTGTGCTAACTTTTTGGCAGAGGAAGAAGATAAGCTCTAAAAAAGAGCATTATCGAAACAAGGTATTATTAAAATAGAGTGCTGTCATAGCTCTCTGTCTCTTGCACCATTGGTATAAAGCTTCGTTGTGGTTCATCCTTTTTAGCAGAGTCTTGAACGAACTTATCATACCCATAGACATCTTTTCTAAAGTATGTTTGCCCTTGACGTTCAAATACTGTAAAATATACAGTCTGTACAGCAAGTGATTTATTAAAACGTAGATGTTTTGTTTTCTTACTAGTAAGATACTTTTCAACTCGACTGGCACTGGCTCCTAGATGAGGTTTTAGTGCCTCTAATAGCTCAAAGGGATGGTGCAGTCTCATACAGCCCGAACTGTAGACTCTGTATCTTCTGGTGAGTAAATCTTTGTTATCAGTATCATGAAGGTAGACAGAGTATTTATTGGGGAACATGAATTTTACACGTCCTAGTGCATTGTCATCTCCAGGTGCTTGTACAAAGTGATAGGGAATATTTCCTCCCTCTTTATAAGGTAACAGTTTTGAAACAGGAAAATTTTTTATCTCTTTACTATTTTTACCCCACCCTTTGTAGGCGTGGATATTATGCTCTTCCATGTAGTTTGGATTCTCTTCTAGTGCAGGTATTAAATCTCTACGTACTAAGTTTACAGGGATATTCCATGTTGGATTAAGCACTAAGTATGTCATTTTACTTGAAAAAATAGGAGTAGGTCGTACATCTCTTCCTACCACGGCATTCATACTAAGGATAGGGTAGGAGTTTTTATAATAGTTCATACGAAATTCAGGAATATTGACAATTATTACTTCACTTGGGAATTCATTAGGAAAGACTTTAAGTTTATCAAGGTTAACGATAATATCTTTGATAAGGAGATCCATGGGTTTGTTGAGATAGTAGATGGTGACTTTGTCTATCAGACCATTTTGTTCCAAGTTAAATCTATTTTTATATTGAGTAAGTGCCATTTTTAATTTTTCATTAAAAATATCGCTGTAGCTATTTTGAGTTGGGAAATCACCTGAAATTGCCAAACGTTTTTTGATGTTTGAGATACGTGGATGATTATCCCCAAATTTTAAATCGTCTCCATAGGTAACTTTTTTTATATCATACATATTTTGATACCTCTGCAATGCATTAACCAATGCCTGATGTCGTTTTTTTAAGGGTGTAAGGGATTTATAAAAACTATCAATCTTTTGGTTGACCAAAGCATTAAAAAAATTATCAATAGAGGGTGTTTTTTTCTTTATCATCTCCCAGTTGGCTTTGATATCTTTGAGCTCTTTGAGTTCTTTTAATTTACTTCTAACAGCCTCCCAATCCACATCACTCTGTACAATAAAGTTTCCCAATGCAATATAGCTACTCGTTAGAGCAATCTCCAATTTATAAAGCTCTTCAGCATTTTCATCTGGATTCATATCGTTCTGCAGTAGGTAGGAGTATTGGTTGATAATATCTTGTTTGAAGAGCTTATTTTTGTAGTTATAATATGGATTTTGTAGTATCTCTATAAATTGATTAACGTTCTTTGCATGACCTACCCAAAGCGGACGATTTTCATTCATAGCGTAGATTGATTTAACACTGTTTGATTCATTACCTATATTAAAACGTATCTCTTCATCGAGTCTTGATGACCATAGCGAGGTATATAACAGTCCCAGTAGTAGTAGTAGTCTCAAAATATTCCCTATTTTTAAATTTATGTATGTTTTTAAAATATATTTAAAAACTTTATGAAAATTCTTAGAAATATTTTAAAGAAATATAAAAAGCTTTTAAGATGTAAACGGGGGTCATCAAGTAGGTTAATACTTGATGATTTTTTCAGAGAAAGTTAGATTTTTTAATTAAAATTTATACTTTACACCAAGATTTGCACCCCATGTAGATCTTGTTTCATCATCTCTAAGGTAGTTAACAATGTCTGTAAATACAGAGATATTTTCAGTTACACCGTAGTCAATACCTCCACCGTATGAGAATCCACTGTTTGTATCATCTAAGTCTGCACCTCTTCCACAAGATGACATATTTGTAGTTGAGTAACCAAGTAGACCATAAAGATTTAGTGCATCTCCTAAATCAATATTTGGTTTAAGGTATAGACCAAATTGTTTCATTTTTGTATCATAATCATCTTTTGCAAGACCGATAGAAGCACGAAGTTCTGCCCCAAGATAATCCATAAAGTCATAACCCAAAATACCTGTAAAACCTAGTTGTCTATCTTGTCCACTCTCCTCTGAAAAAATATTTGCTCTATTTCCTGCACAGTTAGAACGTGATGCCATTTCTGTTAATGCACCTCCCACATAGAGACCACTTGGTCCAGATGGTTTACTCACTTGAACTAGTTTTGGTGTTGGTTTTGGCGTTGGAACAACTACTGGAGGAGTTACTTTCGGAGCTCTTGGTGCCACATATACAGGTGTTGGCGTTGGTGGTGCCACATATACAGGTGGTGCTACATATACAGGTGTCGGAGCAGGTGGTGCCACATATACAGGTGGAGGAGCAACATACTCTTCTACTGGAGGAGCAACATACTCTTCTACTGGAGGAGCAACATACTCAGGGGTAGGTTCCACATACTCTACCTCTGCTACAGCTTGTGCTGGTACGTAGTCATATTTATTTTCTAATTCAACCACACCACCAATATCTCCACCTGCAAAACTTATACTACTTAATGCTGCTATTGCAACTATTGAACTTCTTAATTTCATTTTATCTATCTCCTTGTAATTTATATAAAAATTTCATAAGTATAACATACTTTTTTATAAAATATTATAAAGTACTAATGATTTTTTTATATTTAAAAACAACATTAATTAATTATTTTCATCTACTAATGAATATCAAAGAGATATTGATGCTCTTTAGGTAATGTATTATATAGTTTTTTTGATAAATTTTGAATTTCCCACAAGGCACTTTTATTGCTTCTTAGGGTAAGAAAATTTTGTAAAGAACGGGCATTAACTGTCCATGTTAATTCTGTTTTATAGGATTCAGGAAGACAATATTTTGCGATATCATTAGAGGTACCCATTTTCAATATTTCTTGAAGATTATTTAAAGCCTTGATAGATGCTGTGTCTATAAGATTATTGTGTGTTAAAACGATAAATTTTTTAGCATTTTCATAATCTTCCTCTTGAAATGGTTCAGAGTTTTTTAGCTCTTTTAGGGTATATCGTGTACTTTTTACACTTAAACTAGCCACCCTATGACGTGCTAATTCTTGAAGTAATGCACGTGAAATTCCAGAAATAAAAAAGGTATAAACGAGGTGTTCTAGTGTTGATGCGTGTTTATATTTATTTCCGACCCTGTCTATTAGTGCTAAATCCTTCTCTCCTCCATTGTCACTCTTATCAAAACTTTGCCAACAGGTACGAATGGCGTGTGCACAAACCGTAAGGGGAGTATAGTGCATAAGGGTGGTCTCTATATCTGTATTTAAACTTCTTTCCATTTGATGTTTTCTCTCTATTTTATTTGTGGTTAATTCTTAAAATCCTCTTAATAATAGCGAAATATCTCTTTGTAAACTCTTTTAGATATAATTCGCGTAATTTAAAATAGTATTAGGAACCTTACGAATGCAAAAAATCAAAAATATCGCTGTTATCGCACACGTTGACCACGGTAAAACAACACTTGTTGATCAACTTCTTCAACAATCAGGCACATATGCTGAACACCAAGAGGTACAAGAGAGAGCAATGGACTCTAATGATATTGAGAAAGAGAGAGGGATTACGATTCTTTCTAAAAACACTGCCATTATTTATGGTGACCATAAAATCAATATTATTGATACTCCTGGTCACGCCGATTTTGGAGGAGAAGTGGAGCGTGTTTTAAAGATGGTTGATGGTGTACTTCTGCTTGTAGATGCACAAGAGGGTGTTATGCCTCAGACCAAATTTGTTTTGAAAAAAGCGATTGGTTTTGGTCTAATTCCTGTTGTAGTTATTAATAAAATTGATAAAGATGGGTCTGATCCTGATAGAGTAATGGATGAAGTGTTTGACTTATTGGTTGCCCTTGATGCGAATGAAGAGCAACTTGAATTTCCCGTACTTTACGCGGCAGCTAGAGATGGTTATGCCAAGCATGAGATGGAGGACGAAAACAAAGATATGACACCTCTCTTTGATGCGATTATTGAGCAGGTTCCTTATCCTCAAGGTTCAGCTGATGTAGATACACAAGCACAGGTATTTACTCTTGACTCGGACAACTTTGTAGGGCGTATTGGTATTACTCGTATTTTTAATGGTAAAGTTAAAAAAGGGGATGAATATCTTCTTGTCAAAGCAGATGGAAGTAAGTCGAAATCAAGGGTATCTAAACTTATTGGGTTTAAAGGTCTTGATCGAATTGATATTGATGAGGCAGAAGCAGGTGATATTGTTGCAATTGCTGGATTTAATGATATTGATGTTGGGGACTCTGTATGTGATGCTCAAAATCCAGTGGCACTTGACCCAATGCACGTTGAAGAGCCTACGCTTTCGGTTATTATGTCAGTAAATAATGGACCTTTGGCTGGACAAGAGGGTAAGCATGTAACTTCAAACAAAATTAAAGAGCGTCTTGAAAAAGAGATGGAGACAAACATTGCAATGCGTATGGAACCAATGGGTGATGCATCATTTAAGGTTTCAGGTCGTGGAGAGCTTCAAATTGGTATTTTGGCTGAAAATATGAGACGTGAAGGTTTTGAGTTTATGTTAGCACGTCCAGAAGTTGTAACCAAAGAGGAGAATGGTGTTAAGATGGAGCCGTTTGAACATTTGGTGGTGGATGTTCCTGAGGAGTTCCAAGGGGTCGCTATTGAGAAGCTTGGAAAAAGAAAAGCAAATATGACTTCTCTTGTTCCTATGCCTGATGGAACGGTAAGATTAGAGTTTGAAATTCCTGCTCGTGGTCTTATTGGATTTAGAAATGAGTTCCTAACAGATACTAAAGGAGAGGGAATCATGAACCACTCTTACTTAGAGTACAGAGCCTATTCAGGTACAGTTCAAAGCAGAACTCCTGGTGCATTGGTCTCTATGGATGATGGTGAAGCCGTTGCTTTCTCAATCTTTAATCTTCAAGCACGTGGTGTTATGTTTATTAATGCACAAGACAAAGTCTACTCGGGAATGGTTATTGGCGAGTCTACACGTCCAGGTGACTTAGATGTTAACCCACTTAAAGGTAAAGCTTTAACCAATATGAGAACATCAGGTACAGATGAAGCTGTTAAGCTTGTTAAGCCTAGAGATATTACACTTGAATCAGCAATGGAGTGGATTGAAGATGATGAGCTTATTGAAATTACACCTATTTCTGTAAGAATTCGTAAAAAATCTCTTGACCCAATTGTCAGAAAAAGAGCAGCTAGAGATAAGAAAAACGCCAAATAACCCATGTGTGATTTTTTGTGGTTGGGGTGAAACATCCCCAACGCTGTTAACTATTGAAATAAATATCTTTTACCTCTTTTAAATCAATTATTTATATCTATAGTTAAAGTTAAAATAGACTATTATGTTCCCAAAAACAACATGGGATACACTATGATAAAACAACTTTTACACTTTTTTGGAATCTTCTTATTTTTAGCAATTGGTATGCATTTTAAGGAGTGGACTTCTCATCCGATTGAACACTTAGTGGCACTTCCAGATGCAGAAGCATATGGACTTGGGATGGCTCATCCCCTAATTTTTACAGTTATTGCCTATTTGGTCGTTATGTTATTGATTTTTCTAGTCAAAAAAATAAAAAAACTTTTTTAGTCCATGAACTTTATGCGATTAAAAAATCTTATACTCTCCCTTATATTTTTTGGATTTGTCTCAGCTAAGGCCTCTATTCCTTATGAGTTAAATCAAAAATTACAAGCTTATCCTGTAAATGGTGCAAACTACAGTATTCATGTGCAAGCGATAAACTCTCAAACACCTATAGTCTCATGGAACAGCCATACTAAAAGAACTCCTGCCTCAGTTATAAAAATCTTAACTACCTACGCAGGGGTACTCTCTTTGGGTTATGATTACCGTTGGGAGACAAAGTTTTTTCATACGGGTTATGTCCAAGATGGTGTACTGCGAGGGGATATCTATGTGAAAGCATCAGGAGACCCTACATTGGCAACAAAACATATTGCAGGAATTGTTGAACAGATTCGAAGCAGTGGCATTAGAAAAATCTTGGGAAATATTATTATTGACCGAAGTATCTTCTCTATCCCTTCTCGAAACAATTCAGGTTTTGATAGAAATAAATATAGCCCTTATAATGCGATGCCCGATGCGATGATGTTTAATAAACGAAAAAGTACCATCTGTGTTACCTCTCGAGGTAGAAGTATTAGAATTAACAAAGATGTACCCGATGGTTCTTATAAAATTGTCAATAAGCTAAAAGTAGTCAACGGCTCATGTCGAAGAGGACGCTCCTGGCCAAAAGTAAAAATCAACACCAATAGTGCAGGACGCTCAACCATATTTTTGAGTGGACGACTCTCAAAACGATGTGGACCAAGAAAGATATGTAAAGTGGTCAGTATGCCTCATCGAGCATTCTACTATGCCTTGAAAAATGAACTGAAAAAAGTTGGTATAAAATTTTCAGGAACATTAAAACTAAAAAAAGTACCTAAAAGAGCGACTTATATGTTTTCTCACAAATCGGTACGATTAGAGAAAATTATCGCAACCATTGCAAAAAAGAGTGATAACTTAATGGCACGACAGTTGATGTTGACACTGGGTGCAAAAGTTATCTCAAGACCTAGTAATAGCTTTAAGGGTCGTAAGGCAGTAGAGAGTATTTTGAATAAATATGATATTTTGGAAAGAGGAACTACCTTTATTGATAATGGTTCAGGACTCTCTAGGGTCTCTAAATTAACAGCTCAATCGCTAAATAACCTTTTACTTCATGGTGCGTCAAGGGATGCCTCTCGTTGGATGAATACACTCTCTATCGCAGGAGTTGATGGTACCATTCGAAAAAGATTCAAATACAGTCATGTACATGGTCGTGCATGGATGAAGACAGGTACTATCCGAGGAGTTGCTAATATTGCAGGATACGTTGAAGGGAGTTCGGGTCAAATCTATACGGTTGTGGTATTAGTGAATGACAGACACTCTTCTGCCTATGGTAGAAAAATTGCTAATACAGTCATAGAGTGGGTTGCCGATAGGCTTTAATAAATATGAAAAATAGAGTAGCTGTCATTATAGCAGGGGGAAAAAGCTCTCGTATGAAAGAAGATAAAGCACTGCTTCCCTTTGGTGGTTTTTCTACGCTCTCTGAGTATCAATATCGGAGGCTTTTGGGCTATTTTGACAAGATATACCTCTCTGCCAAGGATAATAAATTTGATTTTTCTGTAGAGATAATTGAAGACCGATATAATCTCTCCTCTCCTCTAGTAGCGATTGCTTCTATTTTTGAGACATTAGAGGAGGTGAATGAAGTTTTTCTATTAAGTGTCGATACTCCGTTTGTCTCGCTTGATACTATAGATAGGCTTTACCAAGAGGCAAAATCCTCTACAACAGATGTGATATTAGCAAAATCCAAACGTACTGTTGAGCCTTTATGTGCCATCTATAGAAGAGCTGTTCTTCCTTTGGCACAAGAGTTTTTAGCTGAGGATAAGCATCGTCTACAGAGTTTTCTCGATGAGTTAAACTCTACTTTAGTGATGTTTGAAAACGAAAAAGAGTTTACCAATTTAAATCACCCCCAAGAGTATGAAAAGGCTTGTCTTGGAAAAGATTCTTTTAGAGAATATGGTCTTAGAGATTCTCTTTGAGCATCTGCTGAATCATTGTTTTTGTAAAGTTAATAAATTTTTCAAACAGTTCACTCTGATACTTATCTTTGTGATAAATCATCAAAAAGTCTCGTTTACATTCAAAGTTTTTAAGTGGTACTTGAATAAGTTTTTTATTAAGAATCTCATTTTTTACAGCAATTTTAGATATACAGGTGAGACATTGGTGGTTTAAAAGAAGTGATTTAATTGATTCTGTATGTCCTAGTTCTAAAAAGATATTGATATTATAGACTTTATCTTTTATATAGTCCAAAAAGACATCACGTGTGCCTGAACCCTCTTCTCTAAGTACCCATTTTCTCTCTTGAATATCCCCAATAAAACAGGGTTTCAAAAGAGAATGGTCGGCAGTTACGACAATAAGTTCATCAACCCCTATTAGCTCTTTGATAATAGAGGGGTCATTGACACGACCTTCGATAAAGCCTACATCGATCTCTCCCTCTTTGAGTAAATCTACAATTCGTTGGGTATTTCCCTCTTTGAGTCCTACTTTGACATCTGGATAGCTATTCATATAACTACATATAATAGGAGGCATAAGGTAGTCCACAATGGTAGTACTCGCACCTACGCGTACCATTCCTTTGTTAACCGTATTTTTGAACTCATATTCGATATCATTTAATTTTTTAATAAGGGGAAAAATCTCTTGTTGAAAGGAGCGTCCCATCTCATTGAGGATTAATTTTTTGTTAATTCTATCAAAGAGAGGAGAGCCTAATATATTCTCTAACTCTTTAATAGACATAGATATTGCTGATTGACTTAGCTTCATTCTTTTCGCGACATTGGTTAAATGTCCCTCTTTTACTACGTTTAAAAATATTTCCATTTGTCTGAGAGTTAATTTCATATAATAATTCCATAAAATTTTAAGTTATAACCATTATATCAGAAAAATAGTTAAGAATGAAAAAAATCATCAAAAAAATTGTATAAAATTATATAAAAATAGAAACATGATTTGGTAATATATCTAAATTTTAGACTAAATCGACTCCTTTATCCCCTTTTATCATCTCTCCTATTATATAACCATCACTGTTTTTACATATATCGTTGGCATCTTTGGCATCAACCACAAGTATCATTCCTACCCCCATATTAAAGGTTCTAAACATCTCCTCTTCGCTTACATAATCGCTCATAAACTTAAAAATAGGAAGTATTTTGATATCATCTTTGACGATTTTTGCTCTCATTCCTTCAGGTAAAACACGCGGAAGATTTTCAACAATCCCACCACCTGTAATATGAGCCAATGCTTTTATCTTGTCTCTGTTTGCTTTAAACTCTTTGACATAGATACGCGTAGGTGTGATAAGGGTTTCGATAAGTGGTTTCCCCTCAAACTCATCATCCAAGCTCATCTTTAATTTATCAAAAAAGAGTTTTCGTACCAATGAAAAACCATTTGAGTGTACTCCTGAACTCGGAAGTGCGATAATTATTTGACCCTCTTTGACATTGCTAACCGTATCCATCTCACTTCGCTCTGCGATACCAACTGCAAATCCTGCCAAATCAAAATCATCATCAGAGTACATCCCTGGCATCTCAGCTGTTTCACCACCAACAAGTGAACACTCACTTTGTCTACAACCTTCAGCGATTCCTGCAACCACATCTTTTGCATTGGCAGGAACAAGCTTCCCTGTGGCATAGTAATCTAAGAAAAACATCGGTGTTCCAAAGTTACAGATAAGGTCATTGACACACATTGCCACAAGGTCAATCCCAACCGTATCAAATCTATTGCTCTCAATGGCAAGTTTTAGTTTTGTTCCAACCCCATCAGTTGCTGATAAAATTACAGGTTCTTTGTATCCTGTTGGCAAGGCATATGCCCCTGCAAATGAACCAATTCCACCAATTACATTGCTATCAAAAGTAGATTTGACATCTGCCTTTATCGCCTCTACAAAATCATTACCTGCATCTATATCTACACCAGCATCTTTATATGAAATGTTTGCCATTATTTTTTATCCTCTTCACATGATGGAAAGGCAGTACGAAGTACTTTAGTAATATAACAAAAGCCTGTCAATCCACTTGCTATTAATACAATTATAATAATAAGTTGTAATAGAAATCCAGCCTTGATAGAACCTGATGCCACCAACATCATCACAATCCCTAACGTCGATGCCAAAAGAATTTTTTGTAGTTTCTCAACACACATATTACCCTCCAAAATTTTTTGCGACATTATATCGTAATTTAGCTGTCTAGCTTACGCCTTAATCTTTCCTACTTTAGCTATTTTGGGTGTGGTATAATTTGTTTTGAAAAAAGGTGTATAAGATGGATAATTTCAATAAATTAAGCTTAAAAGAGAAAAAAATGATAGATATAATAATAATTGGAGCAGGAGCAAGTGGTCTGATTACAGCAATAGTAAGTGCAAGACGAGGAAAGAAAGTTCTGCTCCTAGAAAAAAACAAAAAAGTGGGAAAAAAACTACTCGCAACGGGCAATGGAAAGTGTAATATTACCAACCAACGTCCATCGCCTGATAGGTTTTATTCACATAACAAAAAGTTTATTTCAGAGGTACTAGAGGGGTATGGATATCAGGGTGTGAAAAACTTTTTTAAATCAGTTGGATTGGAGCTAATTGAGGGTAAGGAGGGAAAGGTTTTTCCAATGTCTCTTCAAGCCTCTTCTGTGGTGGAAATTTTGGAAGCTGAATGTCGCTACTTAGGGGTGAAAATTTTGTGCGAAGTAGATGTGAATAAGATTAAAAAAATAAAAAATGGTTATGATGTTTTTTTTGATAATAAAAAAGATAGTAGCTATTCTGTGGTAGTTTCAACAGGTCATATCTCTGCTCCACAGCTTGGGGGAGTGGAGAGTGGAACAGTTTTTGCACAGCAGTTTGGGCATAAAGTTTTCAAACCATTTCCAACACTGGTTCAACTTAATTCACATGTGAATAACTTAGAAAAAATGGCAGGGGTTAAGGTGGAAAGTAGGGTCACTTTTACCTCTAAAAAAGGGGTGAAAACTCAGAAGGAAGGTGACGTACTTTTTACCTCTTATGGTATCTCTGGTTTGGCTATTTTGGACATTAGTCGTCATGTTATTGAGGAACTTATTCACACCCCTAAAGTGACATTGGAGATTGATTTGATACCCAAAATGAACTGTGAACAACTTTTGGCTCTATTTAAAAAAAGTATGGTAAAAAAGAGTCCAAAACCATTAAGCCTATGGCTACAAGGATTTATTAATAAAAAGCTAATCTTGGCAATACTTGAACCTCTTAAATTAGACAAAGAGACAGTAGGTTCAATTTTATCGCACAAAGAGTATGTAGAAACTTTAGAAGAGATAGTCAATAGAATTAAATATTTTAAGTTTGAGGTAAATGGAAGTCGTGGGTACAAAGGGGCAGAGGTAGTTTCAGGTGGAGTGGATACAAAAGAGATTAACCCTCTGACAATGGAGTCTAAAAAACATAAAGGGCTTTATTTTACAGGTGAGGTTTTAGATGTAGATGGAGACAGAGGAGGGTTTAATCTACATTTTGCATGGGTTTGTGGCTTAAGAGCAGGGATAAGTGTTTAAAATTACACAATTTTTTAATATAAAGAGAAAAATATGTTAGTAATACACTTCCCACTTAGGCTCAAATATTAATATCTTTTTGATACAATTGACTACTGAAAAAAAATTTAAAGAAGATGAAAATAAAATCAAATGACATATCTATATTTTATTGCCAATCAACGTAAAACTGTGGTTAAGATAGGAATTGCGAACAGTCCCCAAAAAAGGCTTAAAACATTTCAAACCGCTAATTATGAGGAGCTTATTATTTTAAGGGTGATTAAACTAAAAAATAGAACCGAAGCTTTTTCATTGGAGACGGCTTTACACAAAAAATTTAAGAGGTTTCATATTCGTGGAGAGTGGTTTAAACTTAACTCGACAATAAAGTCGTTTATTGAAAGCTACCAAATGAATGAACCTTCAATGGTTGAGCAGTGGATAGTTTATTTAAATCAGTTTATACTCTTATTGATTTCTTTTTTAATTGTTGCCTTGATATTGATATAAAAAGAAAAAACTAAAGTTATACAAGAGTAAGATACGTTTCTTAACTATACAAAAGCTTCAAAAATTTTAGAATTTATACTAATTATTAATAATATCATGCTATAAATAATTATGAATAAATTAATAGAAGCCATTGAGAATGATAATCTTGTGGCTATAAAAAAACTTTGTAACAGTGATATAGACCTGACAACGCCAATTGATATGGGGGCTGAATATGATTTAGAAGATCCTGATTTGACCACTATCTTATTTTATACGATTCGTAAGTATGGCTCTGTAGAAGCACTTGAGATACTTTTGGAGAATGGGGTGGATATACGAGAGATAGACCCTGATGGTCTCTCTGCCATTGATGTTGCCATTAAATTTAAACGTAAAGATGTAATTAAGCTTTGTATTAATAGGGGGATAGATGTGAATGAGACCCATCGCCCAAGTGGAATTACACCGATTATTTTGGCAGCCTGTTTTAATAACACATCAATTATTGAGCTTCTTTTGGAACATGGTGCAGATATCAACTCTCATGACAGTGGAGGTATGACCACCAAAGATTATGCCAAAAAATTGGGTCAAAAGAAAATGTTGGCATTTTTAGAGGATAAGGGAGCCAAACACAACCTCTATCGTGAAGATAGACAAGAGGAGAAATTTGATATGAAAAATCGAAAGAATCCTACCCAAGAGCAAGGATTTGATTCTATTTAGAAGGATTTTTAAATCTACACCTTTTGTACATTTTTTTTATATATAATGGCATAAGAGTTAACAAAAAATAGCTCTATTTAACTATAATATAAGGATGAAAGATGACGAAAATTTTACTCACCACACTCCTCCTTTTTTCTACCTCTATGGCAGATACTGCTCTATTGGTCAAAAAAGGATGGCAACTGATAGGCTCTGCTACACCTCTTGATGATATGTCAAAATTTAAATCTACCAATGTAGAGCAGGTTTGGCATTTTGATGCAAGCACTCAGAAATGGCTAGGATACTCACCCGATACAGCAATACAAAATAGGATGAGTAGCAACAATATATCCAAACTAAAAAGCTTGGAAAATTGGCATGGTTTTTGGATTAAAAGTAAAAAAGAGTGGACACTCACACTGCCAAATGATTCACTCTCAAAAGCACCTTCAGATGAGAATAGCTCTAATGATATTATTCACCTAGAAAAAGGGTGGAACCTTATCTCCTTGCCAGTCGATACGGTTTTATCTGCTAATATTTTTAAAGATATGACAGTTTGGAAATATAACCCTAACCAAGAGTGGGAGATTTTTGATAAAGAGGAGAACACAAAAGAGAAGTTTCCAAAACTATCCCATATCAAAAACTCTGATGGTCTTTGGGTCAAAGCAGATAAAAAGACCGATATATCTGTAATGAAAGAGGCTTCTAAACTCCATAATTTTACTACTTCAAAAGAGATGAAAGCCTATCTAAAAAGTAGCATAGAGATTTATCAACGTCCAGTTTGTGGATTTGAACCAATATTCTTTTTAACACGAAACACCAATGATGGGTTAATATCTCCTACATCAGTAACTCCTGAAGCTATATCAGCAGATGACTCATTATCGGTAACTAGTGCTGACGGAGAGGTCAAAAATAGCTCTGATACCAACCTACAAGAGAAGAATGTAGATGAATCAGATATTGTCAAGCATGATGGAATTCATATTTTTTACACACAAAAAGATAACAGCTACAGCAATAAACCAAGCCATGTTAATATCACTAGTTTCAGTGAACTTGCAAAAGGCAAGAGCAAACCACTTAATCAAATCTCTTTTAAAGAGAAGGGACAATATATTGACTCTCTATATTTGGTAGATAAGAAGTTGGTTGTTCTCTCAAATTTAAATAGTTATTCAAGGGATGAGATAAAAAATGTTGAGGGTGAAGAGATTTTGGGTCAATCCACCCAGCATATTGTAGTGGATATCTTTGATGTCTCTGATATTAAAAATATTAAAAAAATCTCAAGCCATAAAATTGATGGAAACATGGTCACCTCGCGTGTAGTTGATGGTAAACTCTACCTTGTCTCCAACTTCTCTCCTAGATTTAACATTGAGTATCCCAAAGAGTATGTGACTTTATCGGATGAGTGTAAAGAGTTTTTTAGACCAAAAGAGGATGAGGATAGACCTGACCAACCCTACCTTGAAACCCTAATATCAAATAAATCACAACCCTATGAACCAAACAGATATGCAGAGTGTTATGCCTTGCAAAAAGAGAATGATGGTGATAGATACTTCCGTTATAATTATGAGAATCCTATACTAAAAGTCATTGACCTTATTCCTGATATAGAGGGAACTAACCTTGCACGGCAAGAGCTTATTAAACCAAGTAGACTCTATACCTCATCAAAACAGAATCAAAATAGTAATATGACAACCATCTCAATCATTTCAATATCGGATGGAACCTATAAATTATCAAACTCATTTATGGGATACAGTTCCACACAATACGCCTCATCAAATGCTCTCTATTTGGTCTCAAATCAGTACCCTATCTATTATGATTTTTATAACTATAAAGAGCGTTCATCTATCTATAAATTTAACCTTGGTGAGACACTAGACTATAAAGGGATTGGCTCGGTCTATGGACATATGCTAAATCAGTTTTCTCTTAGTGAGCATAAGGAGATATTAAGAGTAGCAACAACCGAGGGATTTTCTTGGGGAAGTCGTGGAACCAACAATAGTATCTATACTCTAAAAGAGGAGAGTGGTCTGCTTCCTATCCAAGGGGTACTCTCAGGATTGGGAAAAGAGGGTGAAAACATCAAGTCAGTACGATTTATGGGAGACAAGGGGTATGTGGTGACCTTTAGACAGACCGACCCCCTCTATACCATTGATATGAGCAACCCAAAAGCTCCCAAAAAAATGGGTGAGCTTAAAGTAAATGGATACTCTGCCTATCTGCATCCTGTAGGAGAGGATAAACTATTAGGAATTGGTCGTGATGCCGATTCTGAGGGACGTGTAGAGGGAGTAAAAATAGAGCTATTTGATATTAGTGATTTTCAAAACCCCAGTTCACTGGACAGTATTATCTTAAAAAGAGATACCTATTCAGAGCTTGAACACAATCACAAAGCACTCGCCTATAGAAATATTGATAACCTTTTTGCCTTCCCTTATCATGAGCAAGGAGATCATACCAACGACTACAAAACATTTAACTATTTGGGCATTTATCAGGTAAAAGATGATGCACTTATCTCCTACAATAGAATCAATAGTACAACCGAAAATTGGGGTCAAAGTAGAGGTCTTATCTTTGATATAGAGAACCAAACATTTATTAGCTTTTTTAATAATGGAAAAGTAATCACAGAAAAATTAGAGGAGAGATAGAGATGAAATATATCATAACAGGCTTACTGCTCATAGCTTTTACAGGCTGTGGGTCAGATGATAAAAATGAGATAAATAGTACAAAAGTAGAGGTATCAGAGGGACAAAATCAAAAAGTGGTGAAGCAAAGCTCTCCTGAAAATATGGATAGAGCCAAAACGCCTCCTGCCATACCTCAAATATATAGATAAAAACTTTTTGGAATCGGAGACTTTAGTCTCGAATAAGACGAGGCTAAAGCCATCGGTTCCTAATTTTGTAAGAAGTTTAATCTATAGAACAATATCCACAACAATTCGAGCAGGATTCTCTAAGTCAAATACTTTAACTTTTGCATCTTCTCGCAACTTAATATGAAACTTATATCCACTATCATCAAGATACTCATCCATGTACATCTTCTCAACCACACTGTTTGTTGAAAATGTGGGTAAAGAGGCAGAGAAGTGACGATATCCCCCAATGGTTGCCGTAATAAGATACTTGTCAGGGTAGTAGATAAAGCTGTACGAGCCAACTTTATTGCTAGAAACATTATCAGAAGCCCCTTTTGAATCAAAAACCAAACGAAGCATATTTCCATGTTGACTCTGACGAATTTTGCTAATATCCAGCCCATCTGACAGATAACCACCCTCAAATACCTGAGGCTCTAAAGAAGGCTCTTTGTATTCAAAAGTATGCTCATCAGCAAAAGAGCTATTTACCTCCGTGGAAGAATTTGAGGAAGAATTTGAAGAAGGAAGATCTCCTTTATAACCTGTTTCACACGCAACGAACAGAAATATTAGAGACAATCCAAGAGCTGTTTTTTGTAACATTATATTTTTCCTTTTCATGATAAAATCCTTTTGTCTTGATTATATCTACAAAAGCCCATATTTTAACTTTAAAAATTATAATTTAACATATTTTTGGTGAAAATTAGTATCTCCATCATGCAGAGGGGGATACACATGAAGAGAATCTTCAAAATATTGCAATACGATTAGAGAAGTTAATGGATGAATAGAAGTAGAAGTAGAAGTAGAGGAGAGGCGTAATTTACGCCTCTGGTGCCAACTTCATAAGTAACACAAGATTACGAACAGAGTAGTAACTATCTATCGTTTTCCATGAGAGATTCATAATCTTATCTTCAAGCTCTAAAGATGGCTCATTATTAATTAATGCCTCACTCACTGTTCTGCCGTCACCCACATTGGTATAGACCGTTCTAAATGCATAGATATCTTTCTTCAAAGGCATCTCTTTAATTGCTTTTTCTGTGGTGGCAAACATCTCATCACTATCATCAATAATCTCATCAAGTGGAAACTCTCCACGATAACCATAATTGGAGATAACTGCCTGCCATCTATGCCCATTTATCTCCCAAATATCAGTTCCAACACCATTTTCAACCCGTTTACCATTTTCCCAAAATGCCATAATAAGTGCATGAATAACATTCACCTCAAACTGCTCCATCGCTTCAGCTACTGCCTCTTCGATGGTTGAAGCGTGACCCACAAATGACTCCACAAAACTCTGCTCAGGAAGCAACAACTGAATATCTACTTGTACCACCACAGACTCTTCAAATCTATCCATTTCAAATGCCTGTGCTGTAATTCCAGGAAATTTTCCATCTACAAAGTAGTACTCATCTATCTTCTCTAACTCTAAATTAAACTGACCTAAAATCTCTAAAAGTTGTTGGTCTATATTTATATCAAGTAATTTACTCATTTTTCACACCTTTAATATTGCTAATTTTTGTTAGAATTATACTTAATTTAAACTTAAGGGCTACACGCCATAAACCTGCTGACCAATCTCTTTATAACGAGTATAGTAATGCTCTACAAAAGCCAAAATAGTTTCATCTACAGGCAGATAGATTCCCTTTGATTTTTGAGTATACTTTTCAAGATACTCATTGGCTTCTCTCTTATCTATATAGTGTTGAGCCAATGATTTATACGCCTCTTGGTATCGCTTTTTCATCTCATCATATCGACCATAGTCTATCGTTATCTCTTTATCATAGCTAAGGATTTTTGAACCAAAGAGAATATCTAAATGAATAAGTCCTTCACAATAATAAGGTAGTACTTCTCCCACCTCTCTCCATGCCATTAGACCCACAGCTCGGCTGACCAAATCGTCAACAATATGGGACTTTAATTCCTCTTTTTCATTATCAAAAAATGCCATTAATCCACCTGCTGTGGCTTTAAACTCTTCAATATTTTTAAACTGTCCTGTGGCATTCATCGCCATCTCGGTATCACCATCTATCCATAAAATATGCCCAAACTCATGACCAATAGTGGAGATATCATATAGCTCTTGCCATAAAGTTGGGTTGCTCTCTATTAGCTCTCTCTGCTTTTGAATGAAATCTAAACCCATCGTCTCTACACTTAGTTGCATAATAGGCTTGGCTTTTTTGCTTTCCATTACAAAATCAGCATAGGCAAATATCTTTTTACCAAATTCTGCAGATACCTGCTCATCATTAGGAACAACTTGGGCAGAGAATAGACCGTTAAACTCGGCTGAGTAGTAGAGAATTGGTTGACCAATATAGAGTTGTGTCTCATCCACTTGGGTAGCGTTTTTCTCAATGATTGGCAACACCTCTCCCTCTATCTCCATGGCTAGTTTAGCAGAGAAATTTTTGATATTCTCTCTGGTCTTTGAGCCACTATGTAATGCAGGGTTAACAATACGTAAATCCCACTCCAATGCCACAGCTTTTCGAAAGTGGTCTTCATAGTACTCCAAAGGGTGTCCTATCTGAATGGGTGTGGTGATTTTCATCCATGCTCTGTCCACATTTGCCCAATAACCAATAAGCTTTTTTGGTTCAGTGGTGGCAAATGCTTTTTTTATGGCAACCAGATAAGTAATCCACTCCCTTTTTTGACCAAAAATTTCATCACTCTCCAGACTTAATCCCTCGATACAATCCTCTATCACTGAAATTAACTCGGCTACCTCATTGGGAAAAGCATCACAATAGGCAGTGCTTCGATAGCGACCTGCCTCATCTTTGACCAAGACAGAGTAGCATCTGTCTCCGATATTTCCATTTGGGTCTAGGTCAAGTAGATTCTCCTCTTGAAGCATGGTAAAGATAGCATTTTCATCTCCATTATACTCTTTTAGAAGCTCTCTATTTACCCCGTTAATAATGGTTGCTGTCCATGCGGATTGCCACCGACTCATAGATTCACCGATATGGTGAACACCTTTTATAAGCTTTCTATAAAATGGGGTGAGAAGATTTTCAGATTTAATCCATGCTATAAGGTACTCATGGCGTAAAAGGTGCATCTCTTTGACAAACAGATATGCCTCCTCTTTTTTGGCAATTATCTCCTCTTCATCAAAGCCCTCTTTTTGAAGTACTTGTTCGAGTGCATCCTCTCTTAGGTTGACAATTCGGATGAGGGTGGCCATAGTGGTATCACTGTTTATAGGAATATTCATCTGTTTTAAAAACCTATCGACTAATTCTTTTGCCTCCTTATGCTCTCCTTCTAAAAGGGTATAGTAGCCATTGAGTTCTCTTTGTCTATCTTGAAGCTCATCATATATTTTTTGTATATCTTGCATAAATTTATGTTTCATTATTAATTTCTTTTTCTTTATATTATTAATTTTTTAAATAGTATATGATTTTTCTTTAGCAAAAGGTTAATAGGGCTTACAAAACGTGGAAATATAAGTGTTAGCTTCACTTTGTAAGGGGTTTGTTTTCTCCAAGAGGATGGAGCAATATTAGATATTTTGCAAAACTCTTCTGAATTGTATCTGTTAGTAATACTTTATTCCCAAACAAAGCGAGGCTAGTATCGTTTACTTAGCGTGAACGGTACTAGAGCCATCGTTTCCTAGTTTTGCAAGAATTTTATCAATAGTTTAAAGATATTTTTTTACTTCGTCTTAATTGTTGACGTAAATCATTAATCGCCTCTTGACGTTGATATGCCTGTTGTTGCTCTTTAGTCATTTTAAGCTTATTGATGGTCTTATGAAGCTCAAGATTTTTCTCTTTTAGTTGATATATCTCTAACTTTAATTTTAAGACATCATTTTGACTTGAATAGTTAACTTGCTCTCTTTTTTCATAAGAGCTATCTGCGACTGAAAATGTACTTACCATTAAAAAACCAATTATCAAAACTCGTAACATCTTGAACTCCTTTATTATTTCTTGTTAACCAAAGTATAGTCTATTTTTACTTTAGTATTAATAAAAAACAATATTTTAGAATATAAATAAATATTTTTATACTTTAAGAACTATTTTGATAAACTTTCCATATGAGAATAGACCTACACAACCACACCACACGATGTAACCACGCAGAGGGAACGATAGATGAGTATATAGCACGTGCCATAGAGTTGGGCATAGATATTTATGGTTTTTCAGAACACGCTCCTATGAATTTTGATTCGCACTATAGACTCGGTTTTAATGAGATGGAAGAGTATACAAATGATATACTAAACTTGAAAGAGAAGTATCAGGATAGGATAGAGATACTATTAGGGTATGAGGTCGACTATCTACAAGGACATATGGACGAACGTGTTTTAACATCAAAAGTTGATTACCTTATCGGTTCAGTTCACTTTTTGGATAAATGGGGTTTTGATAATCCAGAGTTTATTGGAGGATGGAAAGAGCGAGATATTAATGATATTTGGCAAGAGTATTTTGATGCTATTGAGTCGATGGCAACCACAGGATATTTTGACATTGTTGGGCATTTTGATTTAATTAAAGTTTTTAAATTTATGCCAACCAAAGATATTAGAGTTCTTGCTAAGAACGCCCTTCTAGCCATTAAAAAATCAGGTATGGTATTGGAGTTGAATGGTGCAGGTTTACGAAAACCCATAAAAGAGATATATCCTTCACAGATGTTACTAGAAGTAGCATATGAGATGAATATCCCCATTACCTTCTCTTCAGATGCTCATGCTGTTGAGCAAGTAGGCTTTGGATACCATGAAGTGGTAGCTTTGGCAAAGAAAATAGGATATACCAAAGTTGTTACTTTTGAACAACGAGAGCAAGAATTGATTACTTTTTAACCATCAACTGTTATACATTTAAAAAAGTTTGCGATACAATCGGTGCAACTTAAACTTTTAGGAGACAACAAATGGGTAAATTTGTAGAAGACAACGACGTAAATGGGTTCTTTAAATTCTGTGAAGAGAACGAAGTAGAATTTGTAGACTTTAGATTTACAGACATTAAAGGTGCATGGCATCATATTTCATATAGAATGAGTGCTGTAACAGCTGGACAACTTGAGGGTGGTCTTCCATTCGATGGTTCTTCAATCGAAAACTGGCAACCAATTAACGAATCAGATATGCTTCTTAAACCAGATGTTGGTTCTGCATTCCTTGACCCGTTTACTGCTGACAGTACTGTTTGTGTTATCTGTGATGTTTATGATATTTATAAAAAAGAGCTTTATGCTAAGTGTCCAAGAAGTATTGCTAAAAAAGCACTTCAAGCTCTTGATGATGCAGGTATTGCTGATGAAGCGTTCTTTGGACCAGAAAATGAGTTCTTTATCTTTGATGATGTAAAAATTGTAGATAATGATAACCACCAATCATTCAAAGTAGAAACAGACGAAGGTCATTGGGCTGACAATGCTGATTATGGCGAAATGGGCAACATGGGTCACAGACCAAGAGTTAAAGGTGGATACTTCCCAGTTCAACCAATTGACCCTGCTGTTGACTTAAGAGCAGAGATGATGCAAGTTCTTGAAGATGTAGGTCTTGAAGTAATGCTAGGTCACCACGAAGTAGCACAAGGTCAACATGAAATTGGTATTGTGTTCTCTGATATTATTACAGCTGCCGATAACGTTCAAAAGTACAAGTATGTTGTAAAAATGGTTGCACACCTCAACGGTAAAACAGCTACATTTATGCCAAAACCAATTTACAATGACAATGGTAACGGTATGCACGTACACCAATCATTATGGAAAGATGGTAAAAACTTGTTCTATAAAGAGGGAGAATACGCAAACCTTTC
>JALTGP010000038.1 GCA_027076905.1 Campylobacteraceae bacterium
AGAGAGATGTGATTGTGTTAAATGCAGGTTTTGCTCTTTTTGTTGATGGTAAAGCCAGAGATATGAAAGAGGCGTTTGAGATGGCAAGGGATGGGTTGGCTAGTGGTAAGGCTAGAAAACACTTAGAGCTTATTGTTAAGGTCTCTAATAGGTTTTCGTAGGGTACTATTGCTATTGCACCAATTTACTAAAGAAATAATAAATCAGGAATTTTATGAAAAAGATAATTGCTTCATTAGATGAGATATATAAAGTAGTTGATTATATAAACAAAACCATACCCAAAGAGGCTATTATATTTTTAACAGGAAATTTGGCATCAGGAAAAACAACTTTGACCAAAGAGATTGCTAAATCAAAAGGGATAGAAGGGGAGGTGACCTCTCCCACTTTTTCACTACAGCAGTGCTATGAGAACAATCTTTTTCATTATGATTTATATCGTATAGAGAATGAAGAGTTTATGGCATTGGGGCTATTTGAAGAGTTTGATAAAGAGGGATGGCATATGATAGAGTGGGGTGATGAAGCCTTAAAAAAGTTTTTATTAAATGCAGGGTATGAGGTTTTTACTGTGAGCATTACCCCTTTTATGCCTTGTGAAGATAAAGAGAGACGAAACTATAAAATTGAGAAAAATTAATGTCAAAAATAGAAGATAGTAAAAAGACGTTTCATATATTAGAAGCGAAACATCTTTCCAAAAGTATAAAAAAAACAAAAATTATTCATGATGTTTCTCTGAAAGTCTCTTCTCGTGAGATTGTGGGACTACTAGGTCCTAATGGAGCAGGGAAGAGTACCTCTTTTTATATGATATGTGGGGTAACAGATGCAACCACGGGTGAGGTAACTTTGGATGGAGAGGATATTACCAAGTTGCCATTGAGTGCAAGGGCAAAGCTTGGTATTGGGTATCTACCACAAGAGTCAAGTATTTTTAAAGATTTAACTGTAGAGGATAATCTCTTGATGGCTGCTAAGGTGATGAGGTTGGATATAAGGTTGGCAGATAAGAGAATTTCAGACCTGTTGAATCTTTTTAATATTGAACCGATTCGTAAACGGTTTGGGATTCAACTTTCAGGTGGAGAGAGACGGCGTGTAGAGATTGCACGGGCGTTGGTAGCTCAACCCAAATTCTTACTTCTTGATGAGCCTTTTGCAGGGGTTGACCCCATCTCTGTAGAGGATATTCAAAATATTATTAAGCAGTTAATAGGATTGGATATGGGAGTACTTATTACTGACCATAATGTACGTGAGACATTAGGAATCTGTGATAGAGCCTATGTGATGCGAAGTGGTGAGATGTTAGCTGAGGGGACAAGTAAAGAGATTATGGATGATGAGAATGTAAGAAAATATTATTTGGGGGAAAATTTTCACTTTTAGATATTTTACAAAATTAGGAACCGATGGCTTTAGCCTCGTCTTATTCGGGACTGAAGTTTTCGATTCCTAGTCATTAAAGTTCTATTTTAAGAGCATTTAATGTTTCGTAAGTAATTCCACCAGTTGCCAGTGAATTATCTCTTTGGTATTTATCAAGTGCCACACGTGTATCACGTCCAAGAACACCATCAATTTTACCTGGGTTATAGTTTTCAGCTTTAAGTGCATGTTGAATGCTCAAAATTACCTCCTTGTTCATGTTTGTTTGACAAAGAATCCTCTCCCAACCTTGAGTTGCATCTGAAATCTTTTTTCTCTTTTTAAGAAGTTTGTATTCAGCCTCAATAGGTGTTTTAATCTCTTTTGCTTGAGAGACTAATTTTTTTACTTTCATATTTTTAAATGTTGCTTCAATTAAAACCTCTTTGGTTGTCGCAGGAGTATCAAGTACTGTTTTTGTAATTTTTTGAGAGACTGCTGGTCGTTCTACTAGACATATTTTATGTCCTGTATAACCCCAACCTTTGTCAACAGATTGACCTACTTTTATCCATGCAAAGTTTGATTTACTATCAAGTACTTTCTTCTTGATGGTCTTTTTAACAGCAGGTATAGCAATTTTTTTAATGGTTGCTTGAGAGACAAGTTTTTTGACTTTAACTGTTTTTGATACGGCAGGAATCTCTACAATTTTTGTGGTTGCAGGTGTTTTTACAACACGTTTTTTAATGATTTTATATTTAGCAGGAACTTTTATCAAACACATGATATCTCCTGTTGCACCATTTAGTTTTTGTGCTGGGTTGTGACCTTTTTTCCATACAGTTTTCTCTTTTTCAACAAGAATTCTCTCATCGTTAAACTCATAAGTAGCAGGAACTTCAATGGTCTTTTTAGTTGCAGGACTTACCTCAATGGTCTTCTCCACCATCTCATATTTAGCAGGAATTATTTCAGCTTTTTCACTCGCTGTTTGTACCACAATCTCTTCCGTGATCACTTTATATTTTTCAGGAGTAAAATACTCTTTATAACAGTTTCCTGGTACGGTATTGTCTAAATCAACACCTTTTAGTTTTGCTGCTACTAAAATTTCTTTACTTACAGGTGCCGCACCTCTCTTTATACTGGTTTTCCAAGTACGTGTGGCAGGTTTTATTTCAATGGTCTCTACAATTTTTTTATATTTAGCAGGAATAGGAATAATCTTCTTACTTGCAGGAGTAACCTCTATTCTTTCGCTAATCCACTCATACTTAGCGGGAATAATTTTTATTTTTTCTGAAGCTTCTTTAACTAAAACTCTCTCTTCAACAGTCTCATACTTAGCAGGTAACACAACTTTAGCATAACACTCTCCTGCTTTAGCATTTGGTGGAATAAGTGAGGTTTGATTTGCATTTGCATAAGCTAATGGTAGCAGTAAGCCTACCAATAAATGCGAGTATTTTATTTTCATTATATCTCCTTTGGGTTATCATATATTTATGTTGTAAAGCATTATAGTCTTTTATTCTTTAAAATAAAATTGATGTTTTTCTAAAAAAATTAATATTTTATAACCCTTTTAGTAAAATTTTGTAAAGTTTATCAATAATATTGTTATCAATATTGATGGTACTTTTGGTATCAAAAAGTTGAAAAATTTGATTTTTTTCATAAGCATGAGCTTCAATACAGCTTGGATGTGTTGGAATATAGGCTCTCATTAAGCTTATCTCTTTATCAAGAGGTATTTTACAAATATAACAAAAATCATTGTCATGAAGTCTCCCTTCATATTCTAATAGATTTAGGTAGCCCTCTATTGCCAATCTTTTTGGATTTTGTTTATCCCATTTTTTTGCAATACTTAATAGTAAATTAAAATAAAAGCTATCTACTTCTGTGGTATCTTTTAAATGGATATTAAAAAGTTTAATAAAGTTTTGCCAAATTAATATATGATTTGTCCAAAATAACCAAGGGAATCCAAGATGAGATATTTTTCGTATTTTTGGCATAAAACTTTGTCTGTTTTTCTCTTTTCCAAAATCAATAAAATTACCAATTTGTAAAATAGAGTGCCTTGCTCCAAAAAAACGGTAGTAGTCTTGAACACTATCTTTGCTAAGAACTGTAACAATAACATCTTCATTTTTTGCTTTTCTGATATTGAGAATAAATCCATGCATTAGTTTAAAGCTCTTTCGATAATATCTACCTTATTTAGGGGAATAACTATTATTATAGTAGAAACCTATCATATTTTAAATTAAGGTTGGTTTATGGAAAATCTTTTTACATCATTTAAAGATAATTGTGGTTTTGGTCTATTGGCATCAATTGACAACAAACCTACACACAAAAATTTAGAAGATGCTATCACCTCATTAGAGAGAATGATGCACCGAGGAGCAGTCGCAGCAGATGGTAAGAGTGGAGATGGTTCGGGACTTCTTCTCTCTATACCAAAGTCATTTATGGTTCAAGAGGCAAAAAAACAGAGTATTAAACTTCCAGAGCAGTATGCTATTGCAATGGTATTTAATAAAGATGAGAAAGATTTTGAGGTATTTGACAAATATTGTGATGCAAATGATTTAAAAATAATTATGAGAAGAGAAGTGCCTGTTGATACCAATGCACTAGGAGAGTATGCTCTGAATCTTCTGCCAAATATTACTCAAATTTTTGTTTCACCAAATTCGATTATGTCCTATAAAAGATTTGATGCAATGGTCTACTTAACACGTAAAGAGATAGAGCATGAGTTAAAAGGGAATGGTCTCTATATTACCTCTTTCTCTAGTTCTACACTCTCTTATAAGGGCTTGGTAATGCCAACACATATTAAAGAGTTTTATGTAGATTTACAAGATGAGGCATTTCAAATCTCTTTTGCCCTCTTTCATCAAAGATTCTCTACCAATACTCTACCTGAGTGGCGATTGGCTCAACCATTTAGAACCATTGCTCATAATGGAGAGATAAATTCGGTTACCGCCAATCGTTTTAATGTAGCAATTAAAACAGGCTCTTTGAAATCAGAAGTCTTTTCAGATGAGGAGATGGGGCGAATCTCAGCGATTATTCAAGAGAACATGAGTGACTCTGCGAGTCTTGATAACTTTTTAGAGTTTCTTTACGCGAATGGCATGGACTTTTTTAAGTCGGCTAGAGCATTATTACCTGCACCATGGCATAACGCACAAAAAATGGATGCGAAATTAAAAGCATTCTATGAATACACCAGTGCTTGTTATGAGCCATGGGATGGACCCGCTGCGGTTAGCATGACCAATGGTAGATTTATCGGTTGTGTGATTGATAGAAATGGACTGCGTCCCTCTAAATATATTATTACCAAAGACAACAGACTCTTAATCACTTCAGAGTATGGGGTGTTAAAAATACCTGATGAAGATATTGTTGAACGAGGAAAGCTAAACTCTGGTGAGATGATGGGGCTTGACCTTAAAACGGGTGAAGTGTTGAAAAACTCTGATATAAATGACTATATCAAAACAGGTGTACCCTATGGAGAGTGGCTCAATGAAAATATGACCTATCTTCAAGAGTATGAGTTTGAAGGGGAGTTAGATTCAATTGACCACAAAGAGATGGAGTCTAAACAGCGTTACTTTAACTATACACTTGAACTCATGAGAGAGGTCATTCGTCCTATGATAAAAGAGGGTAAAGAGACCACTGCTGCAATGGGTGATGATACGCCACTGGCGGCATTCTCAAATGAGCAGAGAAACTTTACTGATTTCTTCAGACAGAAATTTGCACAGGTTACAAACCCCCCAATTGACCCAATACGAGAAAAAAGTGTAATGAGTCTCAATACAGGGTTTGGACCAATTACCAATGTGCTTGAGGAGTGTGAGGCGAATGCCAAACGTATTAAAACTACGCTTCCTATTATGTCAGAGCAACGACTTAAACTTCTTCTAGAGTTTGGTGATGAGTCAAATGCTAAATTTAATGCGATTTATAAAGCAAAAAGTTACAGTACGGTTTTTGAAAATAATTTGGAGAGTAGTCTTAAGAACTTAGTCGAAACCATTATCAATGATGTAAGAGAGATTGGTATACGAACCATTGTACTTGATGATAGAGCGATTGATGAGAGCAGTAAGGCGATACCAATGTTGATGGTTGTTGGACGCTTAAATCAACAACTCATTGAGGTTCAGTTACGACACTTAACCAATATCATTCCTATTACAGGAGAGGTGTTTGACCCACACTCGGCTGCGTTACTGTTGGGATATGGAGCAACCGCTATTCATCCATATCTACTTTTCTACACCATTGCTGAGTTACTTGATGAAGATGAAGATGTTCAAGCAGTTCTCAAAAAGTCAAGAAGAGCGATTGGTGCAGGTATCCTTAAGATTATGTCAAAAATGGGTATCTCTACTTTGGCAAGTTACCGACACTCAAAACTATTTGATGTGATTGGTCTTAGCGATAAGATTGTGGCTGATTGTTTTGCAGGTTCTCATGGGTTCCTCTCAGGGCTTTGTTATTCCGATATCGAAGAGAGACTAAACTCCAACCATACAAAAGCATTTACCGATGCGTTTGAGGGTAAATCAAAAGCCCTCTATAAAGGTGGATTTTATAAGTATAAAAGAGGTGAAGAATTCCATGACTTTTCACGAGCAACCATTATGGCAATTCAAGCCTCTGCTGATACAGGTGATAAGGTTGAGTATGAGAAGTTAAAAGTCTTGGTTAATAAGAGAGATAAGAAGTTTATCCGTGACTTCTTTGAGCTTACGACTGAGAAAGAGGCAATTTCAGTAGATGAGGTCGAATCTAAAGAGACGATTTTGAAGCGTTTCTCTTCTGCTGCGATGTCAATGGGGTCAATTTCACAAGAGGCTCATGAGACTCTAGCTATAGCGATGAATCATTTGGGTGCAAAATCTAACTCAGGTGAGGGTGGAGAGGACAAGCGAAGACTCCACGACCATGAACTCAACTCAAAAATTAAACAGATAGCCTCGGGGAGATTTGGTATTACACCAGAGTATTTGCGTTCTGCTGAAGAGATTCAGATTAAAGTGGCACAAGGTGCAAAACCAGGAGAAGGTGGACAGTTACCAGGTGCAAAAGTTACCCCATTGATTGCCAAACTAAGATATACCAAACCAGGGGTAACGCTTATCTCACCTCCACCTCACCATGATATCTACTCTATTGAAGATTTAGCTCAACTTATCTTTGATATGAAACAGATAAATCCAAAAGCAAAAGTTGCCGTTAAATTGGTCTCAACTGCAGGTGTAGGAACGATTGCTGCGGGTGTGGCTAAATGTTACGCTGACAAAATTATTATATCTGGTGCGGATGGTGGTACAGGTGCTGCACCTATTGGCTCTATTAGGTTTACAGGTAACCCTTGGGAGCTTGGATTAATTGAGGCACACAATGCATTAAAAGCCAATGGATTAAGAGAGAAAGTAACTCTTGAGACTGATGGTGGATTGAAAACTGGTCTTGATGTGGTGAAAGCTGCGATATTTGGAGCAGAAGAGTATGCTTTTGGTACGGCTGCTTTGGTGGTTGTGGGTTGTAGAATGTTCCGTGTATGTCACCTCAACACTTGTGGTGTGGGAGTTGCAACACAAGACCCACGATTAAGAGAGAGATTTACGGGGAATGTTGATAAAGTTATAAACTACTTTACCCTTCTTGCAGAGGATGTTCGTGAGATTCTTGCTTCTCTTGGGTACACGTCACTCGAAGATATTATCGGTAAAAATCATCTACTTAAAGTTATTGATGATGAGTTTGCAAAAAAATTCTCATTTGATAAATTGCTTTATAAACTAGAGGGAATAGATACCTGTCAAGAGCCATTTAATGAGCCATATGATAAAAATGAGTTTGAGATAGAGTTAGTCGAGAAGTTAATGCCAACCATTAAAAACCCATCAACTCCTATTACTTTAAACTTGGAGATAGATAACCTCAAAAGAAGTTTTGCGACTAGAATCTCAGGTGAAATAGCAAACCTCTATGGAGATACAGGTCTTCCACGAGATACCATTACGCTAAATTTAAGAGGAAAAGCAGGGCAATCGTTGGGAACACTTCTTGCTGAAGGTATTAATATTAAACTTGTTGGTGCAGGAAATGACTATGTTGGTAAAGGGATGAGTGGTGGTTCTATATCTATCACCTCTCCACTTCAAAATGCTTCTCTAGCAGGAAATACTTGTCTCTATGGTGCAACAGGTGGACGACTCTATGTGACAGGTTCAGTAGGTGAGAGATTTGCTGTGCGTAACTCAGGAGCTAATGCTGTTGTAGAAGGGACAGGTGACCATCCTTGTGAGTATATGACAGGAGGAACGGTGCTTATTCTTGGTAAAACAGGCTCTAACTTTGGTGCAGGTATGACTGGTGGATTGGCGTTTGTATATGATGAAGAGTATGAGTTTTTTGAAAAAGTAAACCGAGAGTTGGTTGAAGCGGTAAGAATAGATACCGATGAGAGAGATCAAGAGATGTTTATGATGAAAAGACTTCTTCAAAAGTATTATGATGAGACGCAGAGTGCCAAAGCCAAAATGATTTTGGAGAACTTTAGAATTGAAATCTCTAAGTTTTGGATGGTTGCTCCTAAAAATATGGAAGCGACATTGATTGTGGAAAAAAAGGGGGAATAGGGTTTTAAAAGCAAAGTAAAGTGTATTGTAAAATTTAATGTTTTGTGTCAAAAAAGCTAAAAAGTAATGGTTTTTTGTTATTATACAAAAAAATAGAATTTATTTACTATCTGGAGACACTTTTGAAACAGACCATTTATATTTTACTTTTATCTTTGCTTATGTCAGCTTGTTCTGTCATTGGTACTCAATCAAAAGCTGAAAAAGAGAACCTCTCTGCTATAGAGAAAAAGATGTTGCTTCAAAAAGCAAACAGATACAATAATGAGGGGGTCAAGGCATATCGTAAGGGAGATTTAAACATATCTGTCTCTTTTTATAAAAAAGCCATTAAGATTAAAGAGAGGGTTTTGGGTATTGATAACCTTAACATTGCTACCTCTTATAACAACTTAGGTTTGGTCTATAAGCGTATAGGTGACCACAATAAGGCATTTGAGTATATCTCTGAAGGGTTAAAAATTAGAGAGAAACATCTGGGTCGAGTAGACAGTCAAACAGCTCAAAGTTATAATAACCTAGGTACACTTTTTGCGAACATGGGTAAAACCAAAGAGGCGATTAAATATACTGAAAAAACTATTAAGATAAAGCAGCAGATTGTTCATAAAGAGCAGATAGATATTGCAGTAAGTTATAACAATTTAGCAGTATTGAATGAGGAGGCAGGGAACTATGACAAAGCACTTACCTCCTATTTTAAGGCACTGGAAATCAATGAAAAAGTTTTTGGAAAATCCCACAGGGTCACACATGGAAATTATGCCAATATCGCACTGCTCTACTATACGATGAAAAAATTTGATAAAGCCAGAAAATATGCCCAAATGGCAAAAAAAGAGCCAGAAGAAATGACCTTAGAACCCATTATTGTTAAAGAAAAGAGACTACCGAATAACCTTTAGGTTTGTGTGGCTCAAACAATAGACCTTGGATGCCTCTCCTTGGTCTTGGTTAGGAAAATCTATAATCACTTGGGACATCTTCTTTGCATACGCTTCATTATAAACCGCACCACTGAGATTTGCAGAGGAGGAGTAGAGCCATTTTACTCGGTCTAGTAGTAGATTGTGTTTGGTATCTCTTGCCACACGAAAGGAGAGACCATTTGGCATAATAAAGGTTGTCTGTTTTGAACGGCGTATGCAATTTTTGTATTTTGTGGGAATGCGTGTAAAACTTTGTAGTGTTTTGAGGGAGTTTACGACACAGATATAATGTTTATTAGGAAGACGTTTTTTAGCTTGGTCTATTTTGGATGCATCTTGTGAGACAAAGCCAATGGTTGTATCGGTTTGGGTAAGATAGAGGAGCTTTTTTATCTTTTTTCTCCTCTATCTCTCTTTTTCATATCTTATCTTATCTTATCTTTTTGAGTTGATAAAACTCTCAATACGTTTAATTCCCTCACGGATGGTCTTGATATCAGTTGCAAAAGAGAATCTAAAATATCCCTCACTTCCAAAACCAACCCCTGGGACAACTGCCACACCCTCTTCGGAGAGAAGCTCTTTTGAGAATGCCATAGAGTCATCGGTTATCTCTTTGATATTTACAAACAGATAAAACGCACCACTTGGTCTCACCACGCTAACACCCTTAATTGCATTAAATAAATCGGTAGCCTCATAAGCTCTTTTTTCAAACTCTACCCTCATCTCCTCTATCACACCATCAATTGAGCCATCTAGCCCTGTTATCGCTGCTATTTGTGTGATGGAGTTGATGTTTGATGTACTTTGAGATTGTAGTTTATTTAGCACAGAGATTAGCTCTTTGTTTGGCGTTGCCAAATAACCAAAACGCCAACCTGTCATAGAGGCAGCTTTGCTTAGACCATTAATGGTAACTGTTCTTAGGAACATATCCTCTGAGATAGAGGCAGTTGAAGTAAAGACAGAATCTCCATAAACTATTTTTTCATACATCTCATCGGAGAAGACAATGATATCTGTCCCTTTTAACACCTTAGCAATCGCTTCAAGCTCTCCTTTGGTATAGATAGCCCCTGTAGGGTTAGATGGAGAGTTAAGCATTAAAATCTTTGTTTTTGAAGTAATTGCATTTTTTAGCTGTTCTGCTGTTATCTTGAACTCATTGCTATCATCTGTCTGGACTATCACCGAGACCCCTCCTGAGTAGACCACCTGTTCAGGATAGGTAACCCAGTATGGAGCAGGAATAATCACCTCGTCACCCTCATCAAGAATCGCTTGAAAAAGGTTAAATAGAGAGTGCTTTGCACCATTGTTTGTTTGAATCATGCTTGGCTCATAATCCAGACCGTTGTCTCTTTTTAGCTTGTCTGCTACTGCTTGGAGAAGTTCAGCGATACCTGGTACGGCTGTATATTTTGTCTTTTCAGCATCAAGTGCATCTTTTGCAGCATTTTTAACAGCAATAGGGGTTCCAAAATCTGGTTCACCTGCAGAGAATGAGAGAATATCTTTTCCTTCTGCTTTTAGCTCTTGGGCTAAGGTTGTAATACCTATGGTAAGCGAGGGAGAGAGCGTCTGTATTCGTTTTGAAAGCATAATTTTTCCTTGTATAGTTCCTTTGAAAATCCTAGAATTATACACGAAAAATAATTACATCGACTTAATAAAAGTGGAGTAAATCTCTGTAAGCTCATGATCCTCTTTTTCCATGAGTTTTATGTCACCAGTCTTCACAGTCTCTTCAATGACTGCAATACGTTTAATAAGATATTGAAATATCTCTTTATTGACATCAGGAAGTTTATCATGGCGTAAATCACAGTTTTTATTTTCACATTTTATAATTCGTGCAGGGATACCAACTGCCGTGGCATGGGCAGGTAAATCTTTGACAACCACCGAGTTAGCTCCCACTTTTGAATACTCTCCAAGGGTAATATTTCCCAATACTTTTGCTCCAGCACCAATAACCACATGGTTTTTGACCGTAGGGTGTCTTTTGCCATGAGAGGTACTCACCCCTCCTAGTGTAACCTGTTGATAGATAAGTACATCATCCCCAATTTCAGCTGTCTCTCCAATGACCACTCCCACACCGTGGTCAATAAAGACCCGACACCCAATGGTCGCAGCAGGATGGATATCAACGGTGGTTAAAAACTGCCCAATAGCAGAGATGAATCTAGGGATAAATCGTAACCCTCTTTTGTAGAGAGAGTTAGAAATACGGTAGAAAAACATTGCCCAAAGTCCAGGGTAGTTAAACAAAAGTTCAAATGTTGAGTGTAGTGCAGGGTCATTTCGTTTGACGTTTAAAAAATCCTCTTTTATCATTGAAAATAAGTTCAAATTATAAATCCTCTTGGTTGGCTTCTAATAATATAAAATAGCCATTTTTACTTAAAATATAGCATATGTTACAATATCTTTTTTGTAGATGAACTCTACCTATAGTGTTTAGGATATCTTAGTAATACCAATAAATTCAAGTTAGCTCTGATGAAAAAAATCAAACAGCACCATAACCCTTAGACCTCTTGGGCAAAAATATCTTAATAGTAGTTCCCCTCTTTATCACAGAATTCACCTCCACTTTAAGAGCATACTCATCTAATATACTCTTGACAATATTCAGCCCAATACCAAATCCCCCCTCACTGGAGTTAAATCTGCTGTATCGGTCAAACATGGCAGATATCTTCTCTTTTTCAATACCAATTCCTGTGTCAGATATTATGAGGTAATCCTCTTTTAGAATCAGGCGAATCTCTCCTCCACGTTTGTTGTATTTAATGGCATTAGAGATGAGGTTATCAATGACACGTGCTATTTTAGCCTCATCTATCCAAATAGAGCATGGTCTTAAGTCCAATACAAACTTAATGGATTTTGATTCAGCTAACAAAGAGAAGTACTCTACTCTTGCCTTGACCAACGCTTCTAAATCTATCCATTCATCCCGCACTGTTCGTTGGTGTCCAAGGACGAGATAGGTTAAATCTTGATAAAGGTGTGAGACGGTTTTGGCTGCGACATTGATTCGTGAGAGCTTTTTGATATTTTTTTCACTCATCACGGTTTTGTCCATCATCTCAATATTTGCCAATATGGCTGAAATTGGTGTGTTTAGTTCGTGGGTAGTATCTTTGATAAAGTTATCCAGTAGGGCGATGGAGTTTTTCATGGGACGCAGAAATAGATTTACAAAAAAGAGTCCAAAGATTCCCAAAATAATCAATGCAACCGTTCCAAAAGCAATAATGTTTAAAATAGCCTCTTTTACCCAGCTCTTATCCTCATCAATTTCTGTAAACAGATAGTGTGCACCTAAGTAGTAGTCATCTAAGAGTTTAACAAAATGTATTTTTGACCCTATACGATAAATCTCTTTGTCAAAATTTACTTTTTCATTCTCTAATGTGGAGAAGATATAGACACGCTCTATGTCATAAATGGCACTCTTAAACTGGTCACTTCTTGGATATTTGGTTTTAGAAGGGAAATAGTGGTGTAGGATTTTTAACTGTTTGACCTGCTCATTTGCATAGGTAGAGAGTACAGTTCTTTGGTTGGAGAACATAAGCTCCTCTTGACTCTGATAATAGAAGGTACTAAGCAGAGAGAGAAGAGCAACCACCAAGAAGATATAGAGACTAAGAAAACGTCTTAGTGCCTGTTTTTCATTGCTTAGATGTAAACTTGTATCCCTGTTTTTTGATACTGACAATTCTATCCTTACCGATTAATTTCCGAATATTTTTAATGTAGGTTCTTAGTGCTGTGTCGCTTGGGGTTTCATCAAAATCCCAAAGCTCTTTGTAGATTCTATCATGGGAAATAACCTCATTGGTGTGCTTCATAAAAAGCTTAAATAGTGCTGATTCTTTGTTTCCCAAGGTTTCAGGCTCTCCATCAACTAACACCTCATTGGATTTGGTGTTGTACTCTACCCCATCACCCAAAGAGATTAAATCTGCTGACTCATGAAAAAAGCCCCGTCGAAGAAGTGTCTCCACACGAATTAACAGCTCTTTTAAGACAAATGGTTTTCTAATATAATCATCACAACCACTCTGAAACCCTTTCTCCAAATCATCAACCCCATCCAGAGAGGTAATAAAGATGCTTGGAGACATTACTCCATTCTCTCTTGCCTCTTTTAGGATGGTAAATCCATCAACACCAGGGGTATTAACATCCAACAGTAGCAAGTCATATTTACTCTCATACAGCTTATCTTGTGCTTCATACCCATCATACACACTCTCGATGAGATAACCCTCATCCTCTAAGAACTCAGCAATCGTCTCATTTAATGTACTGTCATCTTCTAATAGTAATATTTTTGCTTTAGACATCATCTTCTCCCTATTTTTTAACTTACGAAAACTGTTTTGCCCAATTAATCAACCGTTGAGAAGACATTGCACCAGAGAGACGCTCTTGCTCTTTTGTTCCTTTAAAAGCAATAATCGTTGGAATACTCTGAATACCATACGCTGAACCCAAATCTTGATGCTCTTCGGTATTTACTTTTAAAAATTGAGCTTGAAGTGGTATCTGTAGGGCGGCCTCTTCATACGCAGGTGCCATCTGCAGACAAGGTCCACACCACGGAGCCCAAAAATCAACAATCACAGGTATCTCACTGTTGACCAATACATGAAGGAGGTCTGCTTTATCCACCTCTATGGGCTTAGAATCAAGCAACGACTCCTTACAATGACCACAATTTGCTTTGGCATAACTCTCTTTTTTGGGTATCTTATTGACTTTGGCACAGTGTGGGCAGACAACTTTTAGATTCATAGGATGTTCCTTCTTCTTTGATATACGGTATTATAACTCATAAATATTAACAATTCATCAATATATAACAATAATTTAAATAAATTATATATATTTTACAAAATAAAGAGAATTATGAAAATCCTAAAACCAATTTTATCAAAGAATAAAATGGTGTTTGGGATAGGAATTAGCCTTTGACCTCCTAAATTTAGGATTAAACTCAAAAGCCTTTCGTGTTCAGACTTTTTGAAGATTTCTAAGTCCGTGGACACCGTTTGTACAGAACGTTATCTCTTTAGTTCTATGATAGTAGATATTTTTTACTTAAATTTTAATTCCTAAACCTGACGTACAGACTGCCATTATCTATAAGCACCTTTTAGTTATAATCGCGACAATTTAAAAACTTCACATTATGGATATTACTACATGAGCGAAACTACCAAAAAAAACGTATACAACCCAAAAGAGATAGAAGATAGCTACTATAAGCTTTGGGAAGATAGAAACTACTTTGAGATAGAGGGTAATAAATCTATTCAAAAACCTGATAAAC